>NZ_JBYNSB010000019.1:0-64656 GCF_057785455.1 Mesobacillus sp. | reverse complement strand
CTTTCCTCGGGGCGTGCGGTGAGCCTCCTCGTCGCTTTGCTCCTGCGGGGTCTCACCTACCCGCTTCATCCCGAAGGAGTCTTCGCGCCTTCCACTACAATCAACAGGGTTAAAAATCAACATTCAGCTTTAACACAGCCTTTATTTTACAAACGCCAATATGCCGAGCATGATGATCATCAGTCCCGCAATTTTATTGACCAAGCCAAGGTGAGGCGTGATTTTACTTTTAAAAATGCTTACAACAAAGCTTAGCAGGACCCACCAGATGGCTGCCCCTAAAAATACGCCGCCAATCAGTGTGACGCTAGTAAGGCCTGTATCTGTTCCGTTTTCAAACCCAAGTCCGGCAAACATCGCTGTGAAATTCAGGATGGTAACTGGATTTGTGATCATTAAAAAGAAGGTTGACAGATAAATGCCCAGGAGCCCTTCGCCCTGCAGGTCCGCAGCGTTTGATGCAGGCTTTTTAAGAAATGTCTTAATACCCAGATATAATAGGAACGCAGAACCGATTGCCTTCAGCAAAAATTGTTGTTCAATCAGAAATGCGGAAAGAACTGAGAATCCAAATGCGGCGATACTCGCATAGATTATATTCGCCGTCACTGCGCCAAATCCTGTCAGGATGCCGGCGAGCCGTCCCTTTGAAAGAACCCGCTGGATGCAAAGCAGCCCGATCGGTCCAACCGGTGCAGAAACTGAAAAACCTAAGATGATGCTTTTTAGCAATAACATTCATTGATTCCTTTCCCTAGAAGAACCTCGCCCTTGTCTGTTCCAGCTTCTTTTTAAAATCGAGCAAAAATTCCTTTCGATCCTCATAGCTTTCCTTGTCTCCATCCTCCCAGAGCTCAAGGTCCGCTCCTTTATCAATCAGCATTATGGCCTTCTTTTTTACAGCGATGGTCAATGCCTTGTGTCTCATCTGCAATGCAGCCAGGGAGATATACAGGATGGATCTATCTGATTGACTTTGCATCTCATCTTCATAATCCTCGAACTCCTCAAGCCATGATTTCAAGATGATGTTTGTAGCCTTCCGAGGGCTGATTCCTTCATCAAGAAGATCATTCCATTCATCCTGAATATCACATGCCAGGTCATCTTCCCAAAGCCCGGTACCCCATGCGCCCATCCATACCACTTCCTTTTACTCCTATTTTACGTTTATCCCCGCAGGCAATCCAGAAGAAAAATGACTAATTGGCTCTCCCTCAACATATCATGATAATTCTGCTCATACCATATTGTAGGTCTTTTTTTCCAGGGGAGGTTCAACATGTTCATCCATGTGGTCCAAAGAGGTGAATCGTTATGGCAGATTGCGAACCGGTATAAGGTTACGATTAGCCAGATTACAGATATCAACGGGCTTGAAAATCCGAACCAGCTGGTCGTTGGGCAGGCGTTGATCATTCCATCCTATGATGCATTCCATACGGTCCGCTCTGGTGAAGCGCTCTGGAGTATAGCCCAGCGCTACGGCACGACTGCTGATGCAATTATCAAAGCGAACGGAATAACCAATCCCGCACTCATCTATCCAGGTACTGTCCTGAGGATTCCGGCAATCCGCCATACGGTCCAGCGCGGCGAGGCTCTCTGGCAAATCGCCCAGCGTTATGGAGTTACCGTCCAGGCAATTATCAGGGCGAACGAAATCCAGAATCCAAATGTGCTCTATCCGGGCACGATTTTAGTCATCCCGCGGCCAAAACCTACGATCGAATCGAATGCCTTCACCTACCATTCCGATGAAAAAGCAGTGGAGTATGTTGGCGAAGTGGCTGAACTGATGACTTATATCGCGCCTTTTGCCTATGTCATCCAGCCTGACGGTTCCCTCGTCCTTTATATGAAGGATGATACCGACGCGATTCAGGCCGGTCTTGCCAAAGGAGCACTGCCAATGATGTCGATCACCAATTTCACCTCGACAGAAGCTGGCGAAAACATTGCGCATGAGGTGCTGGCAAGCAGTGAACATCGTTCGGCGCTCCTGAACAATATCCTTTCTGTCATGAAGGAAAAAGGCTATCGCGGGCTGAATATTGATTTCGAAAATGTCCTGCCGGCAGACCGTGAGCAGTACAATTCTTTCCTGCAGGAAGCCGTTGACGCTCTCCATAAGGAAGGCTATTTCGTATCCACCTCACTCGCTCCAAAAATCAGCGCCGGCCAGAAGGGGCTTTTATATGAAGCCCATGATTATCCTGCTCACGGCAGGATTGCCGACTTTGTCGTGCTGATGACATATGAGTGGGGCTACCGCTTCGGCCCGCCAAGAGCGGTTTCGCCTTTGAATGAAATCCGGCGCGTACTTGACTACGCCGTCACTGTGATTCCACGGAATAAAATCCTGATGGGCTTCCAGCTTTACGCCCGCGACTGGATTATCCCCCACGTCGAGGGCCAGGAAGCGGAAACTTACAGCCCGCAGGAAGCTGTCAGGCGTGCAATCAAATACGGGGCAGCTATCCAGTATGATACTGCTGCAGCATCACCGTTTTTCCGCTACACCGATGAACAGGGCCGGGGACACGAGGTCTGGTTCGAGGACGCCCGAAGTGCACAGGCCAAGTTCGATACCATCAAGCAGTACAATCTGCGCGGTGTCAGCTACTGGGTGCTCGGCTATCCATTCCCGCAGAACTGGACATTGCTGGAGGACAATTTCAATATTAAAAAATTGACATAGAAAAACCAGTGCCCGGTATCTTGCCTGGCACTGGTTTTGTTTACTTCCCGTATTGAACGAGCCAGCTGTTTTCTTCTTCGATCATATCAAAGCCGCGATAACCACGGGATATGATTTCCTGTTGTGACTCCGTGTCTTCCATTGGCACAGAAATGATTTCATTCCAATCGCGATTTGCCGGCTCGCCCAGATCTTTGACGAAAACATACCTGAGCAGCCCGCCGTATTTTTCTTTTAAAGCAGCGATCTCCTGCCCCTGTGAAAATTTATCCTTCAAGCTTGGAATATTAAAAGGCGCCACTGTACTGCAGACATACTGGTACGAATGCTCCTCCTTGTTCAGTTCCTGCATGAGCAGAATCGCCAGGGTTTGCTGCAGCCTATTTCCTCTGTATTCAGGGAGCACATTTGATACTTCCTGGTAAATCACTTTTGAAAGCTCATCCTCATCAAGGCCAATATCCCTTCCAAGGTGTTCTTCATCAATGCTCGGTACAAGCAGCGCCCGGAACGCAATCATGCGATCATCCGCAAATGCTCCTGCCATCATGCCATTTCCCTGAAGAATATGGCGATACTCTTCTTCAGTCAGCGGCTGCAAAGCGCTCCTGTCTTTCAGACTGGATATGACTTTATTCTGCACCTCGAGGATTGCACCCAAATCCCCGGGACCAAGTTTCCGGACTGTGTAATTCTCCTCCAGACCTGAGGCATTGCTTAAAGTTCCCTGATGTAAAATCTCCATAGAATCATCCTCCTGTTGTATGTCCCTCTCTTGTCGCTCGTTTTGGACGATTCAGGCCATAGTTTTGCTTATATCTATAAAAATTAATAGATTTCAGTTCATTGATCTCTCCGAAACTATCATAACAAGTTATGCTCGGTTTTGGTATCTGAAGTGTATTGAGGACACCGACCATTGCATTTCAATCAATTTCTTAACATTGGAATACATTGAGGGCACCGCTCATTTCAAATAGTTTTTTCATCTCTGAAATGCAATGAGATTGAGGACGCTGCCGAATTGTTTCTGGAAGCTTCCTCACAACCATTCTATCTCATTTTCGTGTATAGGATGGTGTTTGAAACACTTCTTGATATTTCTGAATGGCAAATTCCTCATTCATATAATTAAGCTCTGTTAAACTAGGCTGTTGATTTTCGTTCCAGGCGCTTCGCTTTCCTCTGAAAAATTCTGAAAAAGCCCAATTGCCGGCTTTTTCAAGAGCAAATTTTTCTTGGGGCGTGCGCTGAGCCTTCTCGTCGATTTGCTCCTGCGGGGTAAAATGGCCCTTCTTCTCAGGCCATTTCTACCTAGGTCTCACCTGCCCGCTTCATCCCGAAGGAGTCTGCGCGCCTGGAACGAAGAGAAACAGGGTTTAAAAATCAACATTCGGCATTAACAGACTCTATAATTATACACGGTCATTAAGCTTTCAATAGTGTTTCTGCAAGCACTTTTGCCCCAATATTCAAGGCTGCATGGTCAAAGTTCATTTTTGGATGGTGGAGGCCTGGAGCCAAATCCGCTCCTATGCCGATCATTGTTGCCTTTAATTCAGGCTTTTTCACCGTATAATAATGAAAGTCATCGCTTCCTGAAGTAATGACCGGAGGGGCAAGGAACTCCGCACCGATTGACGAGATAATAGCCTGTTCCGCGATTGCCTCAGCTTCTTGGGAAACTTCCGCACCGGGTGCCAAATCCAGCCACTCCCAGGTGATATCCACTCTATATAATTTTTGCAGTCCTAGCAATCTTTCTTCTATCGCTTCCTGAAGCTGCTCCAGTACTTGATTTTTCTGGGCTCTTACGTCGATTGCGAACTCTGCACTGCCTGGTATGATATTAAGGTTGTCCCCGCCCGCGAGGATTTTCGTCAGTTTGGCAGAATGCGGTTCGAACGGTGAAACATAGATTGTCTTCAAGGCCTGATGCAGGGCGGCAATTACATCAATCGCATTTTTCCCCTGATGCGGCCGTGCTCCATGGGCATCGATTCCAATGACTTTCCCCTCAAGGAAGGTACCCGCTCCATGATGGATGGAAGGAGACACCTTGCCAAGGGGCAGTTCTTCAATCGGACGAAGGTGGACGCCGAATAAGTGGGTTACGTCCTCTATCGCGCCTCGCTCGACCATTGAGAGCGCGCCATTTCCCTTCTCCTCTGCCGGCTGAAAAATAAATCGGATCGTTTTGGAAGGATTCTGTTCTTTTACATATAGCAATGCGCCAAGAACCATAGCCATATTGGCATCATGCCCGCAAGAATGGTTTGCCTGCCAGACACCATCGACCTCCTGCCATAAAGCATCGATATCCGCTCTTACGGCAATGACTTCATCCCCCGTTCCAAGCTCGGCCACCAATCCGGTCACATCCACAAACCTTTTATATGAAACTCCTAGCTCATCAAGGATTTCGGCAAGCTTATCAGTCGTGTTGAATTCCTTCCAGCTCACTTCTGGATATGTATGAAAATGATTGAACCATTCCATTATACGTTTTTCTATGTATTGCTGATCCACACTAACATCTCCAGTCTTTTTAACATCCATTATAATCTAAAATAACTCTATCAAAATGTTTATTTTGCATTTTCCCAAAGTGTGAAGCGTCCTTCTGTTAAAACAGGGACGGCTTCTGTCACATCAAGCCGGCTGCAGTGCAGGACGTCATCTTCATATCCACGCTCGCGGAGTTCGCGTCCGCTGCCGCAATCCCAAATCAATTGCTTCAGATTCATTTTCGATCCATTAAAAGCTGCTTCACATACAATAGCTTCTGGTGACTTTTCACCGTTCAAATTTGAAAGGATGGCCCCCGCACCAAGATAATCTTCTATTGAAGGCCGCAGCCTGTCTTCATTTTCCCGGACATCATTCCACATCTCACCGCTTGGAACGACAGTAATCTTTGCCCCGGTCTCTTGCTGGACTTTATTCGCAGCTTCTGCGGCTGCAGATGCATTGAGCAGGGAACCGATCAGCAGGGCAGGCACCTTTGAAGCAATCCAGGTACAATACGCTCCATTAAGGGATGACAGGACATAGCTTTTATTTTGGTGGGCAGTGTTGAAGGTTACCGGTGACAAAGTCGGTTTCCCTGCGCGCGCCGCCTCTGTCCTCCCCAATATATATTCAGCCCCGACGCTTTCTGCGTAGCTTTTTCCGTCAAGATCAGGCGGGTAGGGGTAAATTACCGCACCAACATTCAAGGCAGAAACAACCGTAGATGAAAAAGAGAGCACATCCACAACAATGACAATATCTCCCCGTCCAGCAGCTTCCCGGGCCCCGCGCTTTCCCCATTCCACTCTGCACTGATATGGAGCTTGATCGAACATTAGATCACCTCTTATTTATTTTCGAACTTAACATATTCTCCTTTCAGGAGCCTATCCCTTCTAAGCCTTAAGTCTTATATAAAAATCTGTCTCTGGCTCATTATGATTCTTCCTTTTTAGGGATAAACTGGAAACAGCCTTAAGGGATGTGCAAGCCATATTTTATGTATGCGAAAATGACCATCAGAGGTTTACATATGCAAAATTAATTATAAATTAACAAATTTATAGTTATTTTCACCTATCATTATGTGTATAATCTGTCTTCGGGTGCATGAAATAGAAAATTTTTACATTCCTATTCCACAATAATTTCAGGAGGATTTTATGGGATTCTTAAAGTTTATTGTACAAAGAAAAATCTTGATCAGTTTAATGGTTGTGTTAGTTTTATTGATTGGCAGCTTTGCAGTTTTAAAGCTGGATAAAGAACTGCTGCCAGCCATGCAAATGGACGGAGCCTATGTTGAAATCAATGCTGGTGAAATGCCTGCAATTGAAGTTGAACGGACCATAACCACCCCGCTGGAGAAAAAATTACTTAATATTGACGGGATTGAAGATATCGAATCAGCCAGCAGCATTGGCCGCAGCTCCATTCAAATCGCGATCGAGCGCGGCCAGGGTGAGGAAGTATTCAAGGAAGCAGAATCACTTGTAAATTCTGCGACTGACGACCTTTCAGGTGTGAAGGATGTAGTAACGGGCCAGTATGGCACCAGCCAGAGCTATGAATTTTTCATGGATGTATCTGGCACCGACATGGAGAAAATGACGGCTTTTGCCAAGGACGTATTAGAGCCGAGATTAGAGGAATTGCCTGAAGTCCGCGATGTTTCCATTTCAGGTCTTGCTGAACATGAAGTCTCAATTGATTTGAAGCGTGATGAGATTGTGAAAAAAGGTCTGGATGTCCAGCAAGTCATCGGTGCCATCCAGCAGGTCAATACAGAGGCGACGATTGGCCAGCTTAGTGATGATAACAATTCACCGTCTCTGAGGTGGAATACGAAGCTTGAATCCGTTGAAGATGTCCGTGAGCTCAAAATCCCTTCCGCGGAAGGTTTTATCAAACTGGCTGACATTGCAAATGTTACATTAAAACCATCGGAAAGCACTTCTGCTGTATGGAAGAATGGCACGAAAGATTTCATCTTTGTCCAGATTGGCCGTACGTCTGATGCCACCCAGATTGAAATGGCCGAAGCTGTACGCAAGGAAATCAAGAAGATTCGTGATGAGGATCTGGTAAAAGGCCTTGAGCTGAATGAAATGGTCGCTCAAGCTGATTATGTCAAGGAATCAATTGACGGAGTCACAAGCAATATCCTTATAGGAGGAGCGATTGCCATTGCTGTCCTTCTGCTGTTCTTGAAAAATATCCGTGCTACGGTGATTGTAGGTTTGTCGATTCCAACATCGGTACTGCTTACTTTTGCAGCGATGTGGATGTTCGGTTACAGCTTCAATATTTTAACCCTGATCGGCCTGGGGCTTGGAATCGGGATGATGGTTGACTCATCGATCGTTATCCTCGAGTCGATTTATCGCAAAAAAGAAAGCGGCTTAGCTAATTTCGATGCAGTTATTGAAGGGACAAAAGATGTTGCAGCAGCTGTCATTGCTTCAATGCTGACCACAATCGTCGTATTTGTGCCGATTGGTTTGCTTGGCGGAGAAATGGGCAGCTTCATGATCATGCTTTCTGCAGTAGTCGCAATTACCTTGATCAGTTCGGTGATTGTTGCGTTCACCCTGATTCCTTCATTATCTGAGAAATTCCTTAAGCTGAAGAAGAAGGAAGAAGCAAAGAAAGATGGCCCGCTGCTCCGTGCTTACAGCAATGCGGTCTCCTGGACTATAAAGAAGAAGCGTTACAGCTTTGCAGTCATCGGATTATTTTTCCTGATGTTCGCCGGTTCACTGCTGCTTGTCACTAAAATCCCGATGACGATTATGCCGGATATGATGAACCGTTATGCTGAAATTATGATTAATCTCGAGGACGGCCTAACGATTGAAGACAAAGAGGAAATCGTTTCAGAAATCAACAAATCGCTTGAAGCAGTGACAGATGTCGAGACGAATTATGTCATGGATAATGGGAATATGATGTACACGATTATTAACATGACCAAGGGCGACGATATAACACTGGATCAAAAAGACGTGAACGATGAGATTTTTAAAGCATTGCGGAGCCTTGAGGAAAAGCTGCCGATCAAGAGCGTCCAGTCAGCCATGTCATCTGGCGGAGGCTATCCTGTCCAGGTGAATATTTCCGGTGAGGACTTCGGAAAACTGCAATCGATTTCCAAAGGCTTTATTAACGAGCTTGAAAAAATAGATGGAATTATTGCAGTCGAAAATTCAATTGAGCGTACCTCTGTTGAGCAGGTTGTGCAATTAAATGAAGCTGAAATTGAAAAAGCAGGATTATCCCAGCTTCAAATCAAGCAGTACATTGAGCAGGCCTTTTTGCAAATGCCTTTAGGTGAATTGGTCATTGAAGAAGAAAATGTTCCATTGACTGTTAAATGGGATGAAAAGACAGCCTCAAATGCATCGCTGATGGATTTGATGGTGCCTACTCCAGCTGGAGAGAAAAAGCTTTCCACCTTTATATCGCTGCAAAGCGAAGAAAATCCAAACCAAATCTCACATCGAGATGGTGAACGCTATGTTTCGATCTCAGCTGATATTGAAGGCAAAGACCTTGGTGCGGTCAACCGCGAAGTCCAGAAGCTGATGGACCGCTATGATGTTCCGGCTGGCTACAGCATCGCTCCTGCTGGTGACCTTGAAGCACAACAGGAATTGATCCAGGAAATGATTTTGATTTTAGCCATTTCCATCTTCCTTGTTTATTTAGTGATGGCGGTACAGTTCAATCATTTTGGACACCCGCTGATTGTCATGTCGGTGATTCCTATGACCATCGTTGGAGTCATCCTCGGATTATTCCTGACTCAGCGTGAACTGAGCGTCATGTCAGGAATGGGAATCATCATGCTCATCGGTATTGTCCTGAATAACGCGATTTTATTGATTGACCGGACGAACCAGCTTCGCAGGGAAGGTTACAGCGTGGAGGAAGCACTCTTGGAGGCAGGCAAAAACCGGATTCGCCCAATTCTGATGACCACATTGACAACAGTTGGCGGCATGCTGCCGCTGGCATTGGCTACAGGCGGTTCTGGGAATTACCAGGCACCAATGGCCACAGCGATCATCGCCGGATTAAGCTTTGCCACCCTCATCACCCTTCTGCTCATCCCAGCCGTCTACCGCATCTTCACAAGAAGCAGCGTGAAACGCAGCTGGTTAAGGAAAAGAGCGAAGAAAAACAATGGCGCAGCAACTCCTGTACCAGAGGCATTGACCTAAGAAGTGTACGAAAGGCAAAGCGGCTAATGTCGCTTTGCTTTTTTTTTTGCTAAATGAAAATGGTTTCCTTCGAAAATCAGAAACTTTAATCTTCCTTTGCCGTCTAATTCATTTAGAAGGGGGGGCGAAAAGGTGATGAAAAACTTTAAATTCATAATGCCTTTTGTTTTATTGTTATCGCTATTATTTTTATTCAGCTGCAACAAAGAGGAAACTGTTGATGAAACTCACATAAAATTCAACCTGATCGCCAGCGAAAAAACTTTGCCTGCCGATTTTAACGACTTGGCCTACAAAAGGGACACATCGCCTTCTTATCAATATTTAGTAAGAAAAGTAGTAAACTCCTCTGAATTTGCAGAAACATGGGACCTATTTGAATTTAAAAGCAAGAAGCCTGATGTGGATTTTAACAAGAAGGATATCATTTTCATTGGCGTTCAGGAGTCCGGGACCTGCCCTTTTGAGGTAGACGAAATTAAAGTAAGCACAGATAACAAAACGATTGCAGTTCAGTTATCGATTCCAGATGGTGCCTGTACCGCTGATGCAACACCGAGGACATTTGCAGTCGAAATTGATAAAGAGATGTCCAGTGCTATTGAAAATATGGTGATAGTTGAGAGCAAAACAGAGACGAAGATTCCGCTGAATTAATAATTTGGTCCAGTGCGCGGCAATATTCCCACTGCTAGATTGGATGAAAAAAGTGCCTGGATTTCCAGGCACTTTTTATCATTATTGAATGGTTCCTCCAGCCTGTACATATCGAGCATTGAACTCCTGCACAAACTGATTGGTGATGGCTGAATCATGGATGATCAGCATATTTTCGTCGTTGACGCTGTTGCCGTTGTTGCTCCAGTTGGTTGAACCGACGATGACTGTCGGGTCGCTGTTAGTATCAGCGTCGATCAGCATCGTCTTGCTGTGCAGCTTGCGCACCTCCGCATCAGCGTACACAGGAGCAGGATTGTTCCAGCGCGTATTTGGATTGTTCACGCTTGTCTGTGAAGCGGTCCTGCCTGTCATATCGACACTCGCCGACCACCACTGATTCCAGAAATCGGAGTCGAACAAGCCTTTTACATCAAAGCCAGTAAGCGTTCCTTCCATGTCATTGTAGGACCCCTCCCATTTATTTTTCAGCTCATCGGCAATTGCCTGATCGCTCCAGGCAAAAATCGAGAAGTATGTATTAAATTGAGCATCGTTGCGGATCAGATCTGCCATTTTGCCAACTGCGTTATCTCCCGCTGAAAAATAAATCTCAACCTTCTTGCCATTAATATCAATCATATGTGTAGTGTTGTCAGTTTTTCGGCTGCTGAAGTTTGATACCACTGGGTCAGGGTTCAGCGCGCTGCTTCCCCACATCTCATTGAATTCTGTTTCGTAAATCCCCGCAAGCTGCGGCCAGTTAATCTCGACGATTTGATTCTGGTTGCCATCAAGGATGCCCTGCTGCATATTTTCGTCAGATCCATACAAGCCAGTCACGGTAAAATTCCATGTACCAGTGAATACCCAGCGGTCATCAATGATCGCGAATTTATTGTGCATCTGGTTTCCAGGTCCGTAATAGCTTCCTGCTGCTTTTGCTTCTGCATCGACAAATAGCCTTCCGGTTTCAGCAGTTGTTCCGACCGTAACAGTCACCTGCTGGATATCTGAAGCACTTGCCGGCAGGCCTAGACTTGTCCTTTTCGTGCTGTCTTCAACCGCAAACATTGGAGAGTCTGAGAATATGACTATGTCATCTGCTGTTCCTAATTTCATATCCTGGCCGCGTTTCATTTTTTCCAGATGAAGGCGCATCGTTTCAAAGCGTTCTGCATAATGCGGGTCTGCGGCATCCTTGGAATCGGCAATGACCCGGACGTCTACACCCTGAGCCGCTTTTTGGATCAGCGTATCCACCACACGCGGCAGATTGATTTCATATGTCGCAAAATCAATGCTCTTTGTCGCTGAGTTCAGCCGCTTGATTAATATATCTTCAAAATTCACATTGTAGTTCGCTTCATTTCCGGCTGAAGCATATTGAGGAAAGGCACATTTGTTAAAATAAACATTCATCGCGCCTTCGGCTTCAGACACGTTATTGATTCGCTGTGTCCGGTCATCACAGACATTATTTGCTGGGGGAGGTGTTTCGGTCCCGCCGCCAGGATCTTCAACCGAACCGCTGCCATCTGTTCCAGTTGAGTTGAATGCCTTCGGCGTCCCAAGCCCGTCCGCATAGCTTGCATTCGCGGTCGCCCAGTTCGTTGAGTCCATTCCGGAAACATTCGGATCAATCCGTTCCATCGTTGCTTTTGTGGTATTGTCACCGGCATACCATGTATCGACTTCATCAATTACCGCGCCGCTGGCGTCAGTCAGCTTTAAATGCTCCGCCGTGTTACCAAGCGAGCCGCTGTAAATCTGGTCCGCGGGAATATTGGATACAGATTGATCATCAGTCTTTTCGAGTAAAAAATATCCGTTAGCCGGGATGGTACCTGTGAGTGTAATTGCAGGGGCACCGTCTGCCGCATTAAGCTGCCAGCCGTTGAGGGCGACATCAGTGCCGGAATTGTTGTAAAGCTCAATCCACTCATCGCTGTAGCTTTTGTTCGTCCCCATCCAGGCAACTTCACTGATCACCACATTGGGATTCTCAGCCGCATCGACTGTCGGGGCACTGGTCATGAATGACGGGTAAAGAGTTGAAAACATAAGAATGAATGCTGGTAAAACAGAAATCAATTTCTTCAACTTTGACTACCTCCTCAAATATAAATCCAAAATAATCATAATGTAAAAAAGTTGTCGAAATATGATGAAAATGTAAATTTTGCGAAAAATGAATACATTGTCTCGGTTTAAAGCTGATGGAATTTTCCCAACAGAAACAAATTACCCAGCAAGCTGGCAACGGGATACCAATTTGATTCGCTGAATACGTAAAAAAACGACTCTCATTTTCTGAGAATCGTTTTTTGTTTACATATCTTTTACTTTTGAAAGCTCTTCTTTGACTAATTTCTGAAGCGCGTCGGAGCCCTTTGTACCGTCCGAAAAGAAGTTTTGATCTGACCAATAAGTAACCCGGAATATCACTCCGTTCTCTAGCTCGATTCCTATAAAAACCATTTCTTCCTCTGTTGTATCAACTTTTGCAAACTTCTCTGGCCCATAAACATCCAAAGACAGCCATTCTTTTAAAAATTCACTCTTTGACTCTTCAGAAAAGGTATGGATGATTGAGTCATCATTTGTACTCCTGAACAGTACATTTTTGACCTTTCCTTCAACAGGATAAAGCTCTTCAACTTTTTTTGCCGCATTATTTTCGTCAACGATATAAACTCTGTTGCCATCAGTGATCATGAGGGAAGACGGGTAACCCTTCACTTCAAATAGATCCGTTCCTTTGCTTAAAAAAGCAGCGTCCCCATTTTCCATTTTGTAGTTGCTGCAGGCATTGTCAGCCATTTTATAGGAGACTTCCCCTATTTTCTTCCCTTTTTCAGCTGTAAATCCTTCAGGTTCTTCTACAAAATCATGCTGGTATTCTAGATCATTTAACTTGACCACATCCAACCATTTGATTTCCGCATCTGGACAGCCGTCAGAAAATGGAGTACATGCTGTGGTTGTTAAAATAACAATCAGCAAGATTGCTAGTTGACTTAGTTTCGGCATCCATGATCATCTCCCTCGCTACTATATTCCAGTTTAATGGAAGATACTCCTCCCGGATATAGCAGCAAAGTTGGGAAAAAACTTTGATTTTTTCCAGTTCGTCGATATATTTATTTTTTCGTCGATATCCGGTCCATTTTCGTCGATATTATTCTTTTTTTCGTCGATATCCCGCACGTTTTCGTCGATATATATTTTTACTCGGGGAAATCTATGAATATTTCGCTGGCTATTATCCTTTTTTCGTTGGTACTACCTAATTTTTCGCCGGCTATATCCTTTTTTTACGCTGAAATCCAGGAATATTTCACCGACTATTTCCCTTTTTCGCTGATATATTCGCAGATAACATTCCACTTTCGCCGAGCACCACAAAAAAGATGACTGCCCAGCATTAGGGCAGCCATCGTCAATAGTATTATCTCCTGTTTTCAATCCTCATGCTCCACATGGTTAATAGAACAGCGCCGATTACCATCACGCCGCCAATCCATGGCGTGTGGATGAGCCCGATTGTATCGACGATGATGCGCCGACAAATGCTCCGATTGCGATACCAAGGTTAAAGGCCGCAATATTCAGCGCTGATGCTACATTGACAGCTGCCGGGACGTAGCGTTCGGCCAGTTTTACGACAAGCACCTGCAAACCTGGTACATTCATGAATGCGAACATTCCGAGCAGGAAGATCGTCAGCACTCCGACAATTTTAAATGGAGCGGTAAAAGTAAGAACCATTAGTATGATTGCCTGGACAATGAACATCCACAGCAAAGCCTTCAATGGATTTTTATTAGCCGCTTTCCCCCCGATTGAGTTTCCGATCGCTACAGCAATTCCGTAGACCAATAGAATGATGCTGACGACTTTCGGCGTGAAGCCTGTTATATCCTGAAGAATCGGCGTTAAATACGTGAAGGCAACGAATGTTCCTCCATAACCCAATGCTGTAATCGCGAAGGCTAACAATAATGGACCGTTGCCCAGAATCTTTAATTGGTCGCTCAGCTTTGATGGCGGAGCATCCTTGATATTTTTCGGAATAAGAAGAGCACTTGCGATAATTCCGACTATACCTAACAGGGCCACTCCGGCAAAAGTCGCTCTCCAGCCGAACATCTGGCCGATGAATGTTCCAAGCGGCACACCCGTTACTGTCGCGACTGTCAATCCTGTGAACATGAAGGCGATCGCACTCGCCCTTTTATCCTCAGGTACAAGGTCAGCCGCGATTGTTGAACCGATGGAAAAGAATACACCATGTGAAAAAGCGGTGATGACTCTGGCTATTAAAAGCAAACTGAAGCTTGTCGATACTGCGGCAATTGAATTGCCCGCGATAAAAACAACCATTAATGCCATCAAAAGTGTTTTACGGCTCATTTTATTGGTTAATGCTGTTAGTATCGGCGCGCCAAAGGCCACGCCCATCGCATAGCCGGAAATCAGTAATCCGGCGAGCGTGATTGAAATATTTAAATCATCCGCAATCGTGGAAAGCAATCCAACCGGCACAAATTCTGTCGTCCCAATCCCAAATGCGCTGATTGCCAGGGCTAAAAGTGATAAATTTCCGCCTTTACTTTTTCTTTGTTGTATATATGAATTCATTTGAAGCAATCCTCCCAATGATGAATTGTAATTTTTTCCTGATGGCGGTGAAGGCGCCTTTCACCATGCCAGCATGAATGTCATTATGAAGCATACTCAGACCATTGAGAAGTACGCACTTTAAAGTACCGCAGGCACCTGCAGGGTATATAGGCACTAAAAAGTACCCTATACACCTTTGGGTCACCCAGCTGTATAATAGGCCTAACAAAAGGTTATTTTTAATTTTTCATCATAAGAAATAAGGAGGCATGCGCCGCCATGAAAAAATACAATATCCCCGTAGAAGCTGCACTCGAAGTAATCGGGGGCAAATGGAAGGTCGTCATCCTTTGCCATTTGATCGAGGGGAAAAAACGCACGAATGAGCTGAAAAAGCTGATGCCTGGAATCACTCAAAAAATGCTCACACAGCAATTGCGTGAGCTTGAAGAGGATAATGTGATTTTGCGTGAGGTATACAACCAGGTTCCGCCAAAAGTGGAGTACTCCTTGACGGAATATGGCTGGTCGCTGAAAGGAATCCTGGATTCCCTTTGTGCCTGGGGTGAGCAGCATATTGAAAAGAATTATGATAAAGAAAATGTATTGATCCAGCCAAAGGCGATAGAATAGCGA
Source organism: Mesobacillus sp. (assembly GCF_057785455.1). Taxonomy (NCBI): domain Bacteria; kingdom Bacillati; phylum Bacillota; class Bacilli; order Caryophanales; family Bacillaceae; genus Mesobacillus; species Mesobacillus sp. The sequence continues at coordinate 49,302 of NZ_JBYNSB010000019.1, read as the reverse complement.
AAAGCCATGTAATTGCTCACATGGCTTTTTTTGATTTTTCCCAGGCTAATTCCTTGGTGCCCAAAGCATAATCGAAACTCCGATGATACAAATCGCCGCACCAGCCCAGTCATACATGTCGGGTGCTTTTTTATCCACTCCCCAGCCCCAGAGGACAGACAGGATGATGAATACGCCCCCATAGGCAGCATAAACTCTTCCAAAAGAAGGGAAGTTTTGCAGGGTAGGAATGATGCCATAAAGAACCAGGATTCCACTGCCAAGCAAACCGTACCAATATGGCTTACCTTCCCGAAGCCACAGCCAGACAAGGTAGCCTCCGCCGATTTCTGCGAGTCCAGCTATGATAAATAAAAGAATTGCATACATCGATGCTTCCTCCGATCACTGCTCAGCATGTTTCCACCAAGGCGTGGCGGGATATTCCCCTTCGCCTAATGATACTGTTTCACCAATGCGCGGTGTTGCGATGCTGACTCCCGCCTTTTGTGCTGCCCTTACTGCCCTTTCAACAGGATCATGCCAGGCATGCAGCGACAGGGTAAAGGCACCCCAATGCACAGGAATCAGGACTTTTCCTTTTACATCAACATGGGCCTGGACGGTTTCTTCCGGCAGCATATGGATGGCGGCCCAGCGCGCATCGTACTGACCGCACTCCATCAAGGTCAGGTCAAAAGGCCCGAACTTCTTGCCAATTTCCTTAAAATGAGGACCATAGCCGCCATCGCCGCTAAAGAAGATTCTCGTTTCCTGGCCAATGATGACCCAGGAACACCATAGGGTTGAGTTTCTGTCTGTCAGCCCTCTGCCTGAAAAATGCCGCGCAGGCGTGCAGGCAAATTGCAGCCCTTCAAACTCAAATTCCTGCCACCAATCATGCTCGCTGATGCTGTCTGGTGATATGCCCCAGCGCTCCAGATGGCTGCCGACACCACGGGGCACAAAGAACTGATTCACTTTCCCCTTGAGCTTCATGATTGTGCCGTAATCCAGATGATCATAATGATCATGCGTAAGGAATACCGCATCGATCACGGGCAGATCCTCGATTGTGAAGGGAAGCTTGCCGCTGTAGCGCTGGTTCCGGAAAGGGAAAGGTGTCGGCGCTTTCCCGAACATCGGATCGAATAAAATGGACTTCCCTTCGATTTCCAAAAGAAATGCCGAGTGCCCAAACCAGGTGATTTTAGCATTGCTGCTGCCCTTGATCTGGCCGGCCTTAAACTCCGCCATTGTAATTGGCGATTTCGGCCTTCTTTCGGGGTTTCCTTTTGCAAAATCTTTCATCATCGACATCATTGAGCTTAAGCTTGTATCCCATGCGGTATGGATTTGATTATGGAATTTCCCATTCCGGTACTGTGGTGATTTGCTGTATTCCGCCCGTTTCTCCTTTGTGGACCGGCCGCCAAAGGGAGGATAGTAATTGAGAACAGCATAGATAAGCACGAACAGGATTGCAATCGTGAAAAAAAGCTTAATCATTTTATTTTAACTCCCCAATTCCTGGATTGTTTCTGATTCATAAGTTGAAGCCCCTGGTTTGTTCAGCTGTGCCGTCCTATACATTGCGGAAGCAACGGTTTTGCCCTCGATCGCTTTATATTTTTTTAGCGGCCCAGAGAAAAGGAACGGCACCTTAGTGTATACCGCTGCTGCGATTCTCTCGCCGAGCCTGAATTCCTGGCGATCGCCAAGAAGCAGCGATGGCCTGAAGATGGCCAGTGTTTCAAAAGGAACGCGTTTGATTTCCTCCTCTAATTTCCCCTTCATTTTCGAATAAAAAATTGGTGAATTATGATCGGCATTCATCGAGCTGATCAGCAAGTATTTCTTTGCTCCCATTGAACTTGCCAGCCTGGCAATCTCCAATGGATACTCAACATCGATTTTCCACATCGCTTCTTTTGTTTTCGCTTTTTTTATCGTCGTCCCCAGACAGCAAAAAACATCATCAACCGCAAAAATCGCTGGATTTTCTTCACCAAGCCTGTCAAAGTTAACAATCTTTTCTTCCAGCTTTGGATGCTTTTTATCAAGCGGCCTTCTTACGATCGCAATAACCTTCTCATATTCGTCTCCAGTTAAAAGGAACTGAAGCAATTCATTCCCAACCAGGCCTGTGGCACCGGCAATCAAGGCTGTTTTTCCCGCCAAATCGATAACCCCCTGTAAGCTAACTTGATTCTATTATTCCACAATAGTGTGAATCAGGTAAAATTTCACCGATACTTTGCAGAGACAAAATAAATGCCTGATTCCTAATAGGAACCAGGCACGTTTTTTAACCTTCCTTCTGCAGCTGGGCTCTGCGCGCAGCATGCACGATATCTTCGACCGGCGATATTCTGCCCAATCGGTCTTTATGGACGATATGCTTGCGCTCAAATTGAGTCGGGTTATCGATGCCTGCCGCGGCTGCGAGATTATAAAGCCCTTCTCTGAGTGAAATGATGTAATTGCAGACCCTGTAAAATTTTTCATCGACAATCAACCCGTCCTGAAGCTTTTTATCGGTTGTCGCAACACCTGCGGGGCATTTATTCGTGTGGCAGACCTGAGCCATGATGCAGCCGACACTGATCATCAGCCCGCGGGCGATATTGACGAGGTCTGCACCCATGGCGAGTGCAATCGCAATTTTATCAGGAGTGATAAGCTTGCCTGAGGCGATCAGCTTAACCATGTCCCTGATTCCGTAATGCTTGAGCATTTCATCGACAATCGGCAGCGCTGAATGGATCGGCAGCCCCACTGTATCAGCCAGCTCCTGATAGGTTGCGCCAGTCCCGCCTTCTCCGCCGTCAACCGTGATAAAATCAGGGCCCTTGCCGCTTTCCTTCATATAGGAAATCATGTTTTCAATTGCATCGAGGTCCCCGACGACAATTTTCATACCGACTGGCTTGCCGCCAACATCGCGGAGCTGTTCGATAAAATCAAAAAGGGAAGGGACATCGCTGAATTCATAGAAACGGTTAGGGCTGTTGATTGTCTTCCCGACCTCTACGAGACGGATTTTGGCGATTTCCTCGGTGACCTTTTCTCCTTCGACATGCCCGCCGCGTGTCTTGGCTCCCTGCGCAAGCTTGAGTTCAAATGCTTTTATCTGGGGCAGCTCGCTTTTGCGCTTGAATTCTTCCCAGGAAAATTCGCCGCTTGGCTTACGGACACCGAATAGGTCGGGACCAATCTGCATGATGATGTCCGGATTTCCGGATAAATGGTGGTCTGAAAGGCCGCCCTCGCCTGTATTCATCCATGTTCCGCCTGCATGGCCGAGACCTTTTGACAACGCCTGGATCGCTCTCTCGCCAAGGGCGCCATAGCTCATTGCCGATTGGCCCACCTGTCCTTTTACCCTGAATGGGTGGCGGCAGGTCTTTTCTCCGAGCACGACCGCATCTTCATCTCGCAAATAATAGGGATCTACCAATTTTTCCTCGCTATGCTCTTTGCGGGAAAAAAGAGATTCATTATCAATCTTGTACACTCTTGTTTTTATTTTATCCGCGTTGTCGACCTTCATTTCATCGGTCAGCTTTGGAAAGAGCGTGTTCCGGATATAAAAGCCTTCCGCGTCGAAATCCCGAAGCGAACCGAAGCCGATCAGCCTCTCCTTGTACTTCCCGGCTTTGACGACATCCTGATATTCCTTGCGCGAAAATGGCTTGCCTTCGTTGTCGGCATTGAATAAATACTGCCTCATTTCCGGACCGATATGTTCGGTAAAATAGCGGACCTTCCCGATCACCGGGAAATTCCTCAGGATCGAGTGCTGCTTCTGCCTGTCGTCTTTGATATATGAGTAGATAAATAGCAGGATCGGAACAATGATGATGAACGCAATGAAGACAAACAATGCGATCACAAGATAATCTGTTAAACTCATCGAAATCCTCCTTTCGATAGGTTATTGCAGCGAAGTCAGTGCTTTTTCAATCATTGTGCCTCCTTCACTGACTTCAAATGTTTTATTGAAGGTATTCTCGGATTCCAGTGATTTGACCAGCACCTCTGCCAAGTCTTCCTTTGAGATTTCAAGATTGCCAGATGCAAGAGTAATTGCCGCAGAGATTTTGCCATCACCCGGCTTATCGTTCAGCTTACCTGGCTGCACAACAGTATATGTCAGCCCCGACTGCCTTAGAAACTCATCCGGCATTTCCTTCGCCGCGATTTCGCGGCTTTCATCCCCAACCGCCTCGTTGGCGCTGATCGGGCTCATCATCACAAACCGCCTCACTCCCTGCCTCTCAGCTTCCTTCACGGTCTCTATGACAGATTGATGGTCGACCATCACCGTTCGGCCTGTCTGCGCTTTCGGGCTGATGCCCGTCAGGAAAATCGCCACATCATAGCCCTGGAACAGGCTCCGGAGGGAATGCTCTTCGTATACAGCCACCTGATCTGCCCCCCGCTTCTCCAGCAGCTCCATCTGGTTGGCATTCCCCACCACCGCACAGGAGACATGCCGATTCTCCCGAAGCTTGCTCACAACAAACTCACCAACAGCACTATGCGCCCCAAACACAATCACCTTCATAAACAAAACCTCCCTTTAGCACATCACCGCGCCGGGGGTCACACCCCCGGTGCGCTGACGCGTTGCAGTGCTGGGGGTCTGACCCCCGGCGCTTTAAAGTGTTAAATTTTGAAAAGAGAGAAACAGATGGCTCTGTTTCTCTCTCTTTGGCTTTTTTTGGTATTCAGAATGATATTTGCTTTTGCTTGCAGTTCTGTTCCGCTGCTTATACCATTCGGTTCCAATGGCGGTGTTCAGCGATGGCTTTTATGAATTTCTGGCTGTCGCTAGTGACTTCCTTGTCGCTTTCAAATACGACTACGCCAGGTGCACCTTCAACACCGATTCCGGCAGCTGCCAGGATTTCTGCAGCCTCTTTCCCTGCTCCCACTGCTTTAAAGTGGCTGAACGCTTCATCAACAAAGTATACAGCTTCCTTTTTCTCCTTCAGACCATCGACACTTTGCTGGCCGCCTGCGATATATAAAGCGTCATACAAAACTGAACTGCTTGTCAGGAAGGTCTGCATGACTTCGAGCTCCGTACCATCATCACCCTTGATCATGCCCAGCTTTTTGCTGATGATTTCTGCTGTGATGCCGCTTTTCTTCAGCATTTCCAGCAAACTGGACAGCTCAGCGCCATTGAAGCCGTTATCAGCAAGAACGCCAACCTTGCGGGTATTCGGCAGTTTTGACGTATTCAATTGGCTCAATGCTGGTGAAGATAGAGTAACATCCATTGGTTTCGTAGATGGTTTATTAACACCAAGATTATCGGCAACCTGCCCTGCGAGGAGCGTATCAATATTGCCAAGCATTTCAACCACTTGCTGCTGGACATCCTTGCTCTTCACTTTTCCAAGCTCGAAGCTGAACGCTTCAATCATATGCTGTTTCTCTACATCAGACATGCTGTTCCAGAAAAGAATCGCCTGTGAATAGTGGTCCTTGAAGCTGTCGCTGCGTTCACGAACCTTCCTGCCTTCCACTTTTTCCTGGTAGTGCTCATAACCGCCTTCGCTTGCAGGCGCAGGCTTTGGATCATTGCCCTGAAGCGAGTTTTTATGGTAAGCGACCTGCCCGCGATCAATCGTCATGCGATGCATGCCATCTCGCTGATTATTATGGAACGGGCACACCGGCCTGTTGATCGGAATCTCGTGGAAATTAGGCCCGCCTAAACGTGAAAGCTGCGTATCTGTATAGGAGAACAAACGTCCCTGCAGCAGCGGATCATTTGAAAAATCAATCCCAGGCACAACATGGCCAGGATGGAATGCCACCTGTTCTGTTTCGGCAAAATAATTCGTCACATTCTGGTTCAAGGTCATTTTTCCAATAATCTTCACCGGTACGATCTCTTCGGGCCATATTTTTGTAGGGTCAAGAACATCGAAGTCAAACTTGAACTCATCTGTTTCATCAATCATCTGAACTCCGAGTTCGTACTCTGGGAAATTGCCCATCTCGATTGCTTCAAAAAGGTCGCGGCGGTGGAAATCCGGATCCTTCCCAGCCAGCTTTTGCGCTTCATCCCAAACAAGGGAATGGACACCAAGTACCGGTTTCCAATGGAATTTCACAAAACGCGCCTTGCCCTGCTCATTGACAAACCTGAAGGTATGGACGCCAAATCCTTCCATCATCCGGAAGCTCCTTGGAATCGCCCTGTCAGAAATATGCCACATGATCATATGCGCAGATTCAGTATTATTTGCAATAAAATCCCAGAACGTGTCATGCGCCGATTGCGCCTGCGGTATTTCATTATGAGGCTCCGGCTTGACCGCATGGATCAAGTCTGGGAACTTGATCGCATCCTGGATGAAAAAGACCGGAATATTATTGCCGACCAGATCATAATTGCCTTCCTCTGTATAAAATTTCGTCGAGAAACCGCGGACATCACGGACTGTGTCTCCAGATCCGCGTGACCCGGCAACAGTTGAAAAGCGCACAAAAACCGGCGTCTTTTTACCCGGATCCTGTAAAAAACCTGCTTTCGTAAACTCTGCCATCGGCTCGTAAACCTGGAAGTATCCGTGAGCAGCAAATCCTCGCGCATGGACAATGCGTTCTGGGATGCGCTCGTGGTCAAAATGCGTCATTTTTTCACGAAAATGAAAATCCTCCATTAAAGTCGGACCGCGGACTCCCGCTTTTAAGGAATGCTCGTCTTCAGACACACGCAATCCCTGGTTAGTCGTCATCGCTTCGCCATCGTGTCCGGATCTGAATTGCTCCAGCTGATCGTCTTTTGAATTCTCGTTCACAGGCTGATTCATATCGTCTTTCTTCACTCGTATTCCTCCCGCTTATGATGTGGGAGCATGTTCTTCAATCATATGTATGTAATTGCTCCATAGAAGATTTCTCATGCAGATTCCACAATAAACACACCTAACCCATGCCCCTCTATGGAGATATACCACAAGGACAAGCCCGCTAAACGGTGTTAAGCGGGCCTGGTTTGCTTACATATTTTCGTGTATATACTTCTCTGCATCCTCTGGTGAAGCGAACGGTTTTACAAAAGTAATTTCCTTCCCGTCATTTGCCACTGCCAGAAAGCCATTCGATACCTGGATGATATCTGCCTGTACATGCTTCTGGTCAGCTGGCCTTACCGTACCGACAATTTCAGCCTGGCCCTTATCAACCCAAGTCTGGATTTCAACAGCATAGGCTTCAACATCCAATCCCTTGGTAAAACGCTGCTGCAGATAGTCCGTAGTCACTGGGTCTTGCTCATTTTTCACTTCTTCTGTGTCAGGCGGTCCTGACTCCTCACCCTGACCGCTGCATCCAGCCAGCATCCCAACAGCGGCAATCGAAATCAGAAATTTTTTCATAGGTAAAATTCCTCCTTTAGAAAAACTCTGTTAATCTTTTACTACCCTTTCAGGATGGCTGCTAAAGGAATACCACGTATTTGGTTGTAATTCCCAGCCACCAGTGTGGCTGAGGTATCTGGCTGCTTTTACAAATTAGAAGGTTTTTGTCTTCTGTTGGGGTTCAGAACAATTCGGAGGGCTTATGTCTGTTTGATTTGTCTTAAGGGGGTATGTTAGAACAATTGGGAAGGCAAAAATTGGTTTGATTTGTCTTGAGCAGGTGTTTCAGAACCATTCGAAAGGCAAAAAACGATTCGAATTGTCTTGAGAGGGGCTCTCAGAACCATACAGAAGGTAAAAATCGGATTGAATTGTCTTGAGGCGGCCTCTCAGAACAATTCGGAAGGCCCAGATCGGTTTGAATTGTCTTGAGCGGCGCTCTCAGAACAATTCGGAAGGAAAAAATCGATTCGAATTGTCTTGTGGCGGGCTCTCAGAACAATTCGGAAGATAATTATCGGTTTGAATTGTCTTGAGGGTGCTCTCATTTCATTTCAATTGAAAATATCAATATACCTCAGTTTTCCTTTTGGCAGACCCTTATCAGCACAATAAAAAAGCAGATCCCAGATGACGGGGACCTGCTTTCCAAATTATTCCGGGGCAGTGAACGTACGCTGTGCCAGCTCGCTCTCAAGCATGAAGAAGGCGTTGCTGTCCTGGTCGATTCTTCTGAGTTTCTGAATCAGGCCGTCAAACATCGCTTCTTCTTCGACCTGCTCTTCAATGAACCACTTCAGGAAGGTCATCGTTGCATGCTCGCGCTCATCAAGGGCAATATCAGCCAGCTGATAAATGCGGCGAGTGACCTCCTTCTCGTGCTCAAGCCCTTTTTCAAACACATCAAGGACTGATGAGAATTCATTTGAAGGGGCATGGAAGCCTTCAACCGTTGCGCGCTCACCCATATCATTGATGAAATTGTAGAACTTCATTGCATGGAACCGCTCCTCTTCAGCTTGTACCAAAAAGAAGTTTGCGAAGCCATCAAGGTTTTCAGCCGAACAATAAGCTGCCATTGCCAGATAGGCATGCGCCGAATAAAACTCATAATTCATTTGTTCATTTAGGCTTTTAATCAGCTTTTCGCTTAACATACATTACCTCCACATAACCTGAATTTCTTGTCTGGAACTTTTACTCTTCATTCCTGCATTTTACCTATTTCCTCTTCAAATAACCAGCAATTTGCTAGTTCATATCCTCGGTGATCAATGTGAGCTGATCAGCTGAGAAAGCGACTTCTTCAAACGCTTTTCCCAATTCTCCGACAACATCATCTAGGCAGACCAATTCCTGGCCAATCAGCTCGTTTTGTTCCAGCGTCTCTTCCATCGTTTTTAAAATCTGTTCGAAGTGGATTTCGGTTTCCTGCATATTATCATGTCCATCTTTCGCTTCAATCTTGATTTTATCTAGCGATTTTGTCAGCCCTTCGACTTGGGTATTGGTGTTCTGGATCAGGGAAGAAACATTTGTGACTGACACCTTTGTCTGTTCGGACAATTTTCTCACCTCGTCCGCAACAATCGCGAACCCGCGTCCAGCTTCTCCTGCCCTTGCAGCTTCGATTGCAGCATTCAGCGAGAGAAGATTCGTTTGGTCGGCAATCCCAGTCACAATGCCAACGATATCCTGCATTTGCTTTGTAATGTTCAGCAATATATTGACATCCGTCGAGATATCCTCAACGGAACCGTGGATATTCGTCATATTGAGCGATTGCTTTTGGAGCTGTTCCTTCCCTTTCTCTGCGCGCTCCTGGGCAAGCAGCGAAAGCTCCTTTCCGCTATTTGCCAGCGACACGATTTTACGTGACTGTGAAATCAGCTCATGGTAGGAAGCATTTGTTTCCTCTGAGACAGCAGCCAGGTTTTGGGATGCACTCGCAATATTTTCGCGGACTGATTGCTTTTGGCGTTCCACCTCGTTCCTCAGCCTTTCGGTCTCTGCGTCATAAGCTTCCAGAACTAATTGCTGCTCGAGATTCAATATTTTCGTGACAGCTCTGATTGTTAAAATACACTCTTCTTTTTGTGCGATTTTATCCTGGATAATATCCATCAGGGATAAAAGCAAATCCTGAAAGGCACTCATATACCATTTTGTCTGCAATCCGATTTTTACATGGATATGGGCAATTTTAATTCTCTTTTCTATGTATGAGGCATCCACCACTCCATCAAACATTTCGGTAATATGCCGCCGGAGCGTGGTTTTTAAACGATCGATCGAACTGTGGCCATTAATTATGCCCAGCAGTGAAGGCTCAATTTCAAGGTTTTTATAAAACTGGTCGACAATCTGATCGATGTTCTCGAGCACGAATGGCTGGATAGAATTGATCCTTTTAAGATCAGTTTCCGAAAGATCGATCATCTTAATTTGTTTTTCAATCTCACTGCCCATTTCCACCGCGATTGTGCCTTGGGCATTTTCCAAGTTGAAGTTTTCTCTTAGTTGCTTTGGCTTTTTAAAAATCACCCATTATCCCCCTATTTCCATTATGGCTATGTGTATATTGCTGCAAAAAAAAATTCCTTAACATTCTGGAATTGAGCAATAAAATATCTTTTCAATATTTAAATAAATTATACAAGGATGGGTAATTTGTAAACGTTTAACAATTGAACATTTTGTGACAGAAAAATCTGGGCAAGCAAAAAAGGAGAAAAATTTACTTTCTCCTTTTTGACAAACTTATTCACATGTGTACAACTCTGAAAAAATATACAATATTCCCACATTGTTGAAAAGCTGTGGAAAAACCCTATTTAAGCACCAGCCTCGTAACACTCTCAATTTGTGAAGTATGCGGGAACATGTCTACTGGCTGGATGTGCTCGACTTTGTATTGATGGCTCAGCGCCTGGATATCTTTCGCGAGTGTGGATGGGTTGCAGGATACATAGACGAATGTTTTCGGCTTGATCTTAAGCACCGTTTTTAAAAATTCCTGGTCACAGCCTGTCCGCGGCGGATCGACAACGATGACATCGGGGCGCCAGCCTTCCTTCAGCCATTTAGGCAGAAGCTCCTCGGCCTTGCCGACAAAGAACCTGGCGTGCTGGACACTATGTTTTGCTGCGTTTTTCTTCGCATCTTCAATCGATTCGGGAATAACGTCCATTCCCCGGACTTCTCCGGCCTGGTCTGCCATCCACAAACCGATGGTACCGACTCCGCAATAAGCATCGACAAGCTTTTCTTCTCCAGTCAGCCTGGCTGCTGCTTTTGCTTCATTATATAACTTCACTGTCTGCTCAGGGTTGAGCTGGAAAAAGGTCCGTGCCGATAGCTCGAACTGCAGGTCTCCCAGTGTTTCCTGGATAAAGTCGCTTCCTTCCAGGGTGGCTGTTTCATTGCCGAAAATGACAGAAGTCTTCTCGCCATTGACGTTCTGGACAATCGAATTGACCTCTGGCAGAGCCTTCTTGATTTCCTGGATAATGAGTTCCTTTTTCGGGAGCTCCTTCTTTGTCGTGATAAGGACGATCTGCAGCTCACCAGTCTGGACACCAGTCCTGGCGACAATCGTCCGAACCAGCCCCTGATGCTTTTTCTCATTATAGATTGGGATCCTCAAATCCTGGAGGATTCCTTTTACCACCTCGGTCGCCTTGGTGGTCGCTGGATGCTGGACGGCACACTGCTCGATGTTGATAAGATTGTGGGAGTTCAGCCCATACAAGCCAGCAAGAACCTTGCCTTCCTTCTCACCAACCTGGAACTGGCTTTTGTTCCGGTAGCCCCAGGGATTTTCCATTCCAATTGTCGGCCTGATCTCCAGCTCATCAATCTTTAGTCTGGTATGGCGCTCCAGCGCCTGAATGACGATATCGCGCTTCTCATTGAGCTGCTGGCCATAGTGAAGATGCTGCAGCTGGCAGCCGCCGCACTGATCATAAACCGGGCAAAGCGGCCGTACTCTATGCTCCGATTGCTTGCGGATTTTCTTGATTTTTGCTTCAGCGAACTTTGGATGGACCTTGGTAGCCTCTACGACCACTTCCTCGCCTGGCAGCGCACCGGGTACAAACACGACCTGACGCTTGAAATAGCCTACACCCTCCCCGTTGATGCCAATACGCTTGATCGTCAGCGGGAACGTCTGCTTCAGCTCGATTTTGACTACATCCTCTTTATTGGCTAAATCTCGTTTTGCTGCATGCTTTTTTGTAAAATCTTTTTTTGCAAAATCCCTTTTTTCTCCATCTTTGCTTGCAAATCCTTGTCTTTCACTATCTTTTTTTGCAAAATCCTTTTTAACACCATCTTTTCTTGTAAAATCTCGCTTGCTGCCGTCTTTTTTGGCAAATTCCTTTTTACTGCTATCTTTCTTCTGATACTCTTTTTTCATAAAACTTCACTCCAATTATTCAATGCTTCTCCATAAATAGAGCGAAGCATAGCTTAAATAAGGATTCCATGGCTCTTTATATTTTTCCATTTCAGGAAGGGTTGGCTTTTGCTCGAGGTTGAAATATTTCTTGAGAGCATTTTGGATACCGATATCACCCATCGGGAACATGTTTGGCCGTCCGAGCGCGAACATGAGGAAATTCTCGATTGTCCACGGCCCGACTCCGCGTATCTTTATTAATTCCTTTGCGATTTCCGCATCGGATTGTGCTTTTAATTTTTCAAAATCAAGCTTGCCTGACGCAGCTAATTCAGCGATTCCAATGACATATTCAGCTTTCCTGCCGCTGAACTGCAATTCGCGCAGCTGCTCCACTGTCAAGCTGGCTGCTTTTTCTGGAGAAGGATAAAACCAGACTCCATCCAGCTCTTCTCCAAATGTCTTAACAAACCGTTCGGTCAGGGTAAAAGCAAACTTAAGATTCAGCTGCTGATGGATAATGCTTTTAATCAGGCTTGAAAACGGATCAAATTCAAGCACGATCGGAGTGCCATAGTGCTGATTGAACAGCTCTTTCAGTTCCGTCTTCTGGAAGTGCTCATGAATATGAATCAGCTTCGTATTCCATTGAAAAATTTCAGTCAGGCGCTGAAGCGTTTTATCTTTGTCAGCGGTGGCGCGAATCAAAAATCCCGGCTGTTCCAGCGTGCCGGTGCCGATGACTTCTGCGACAGCTTTCTTATTATCAACAAGCAGCGGAATCCTTACCATCCGGTTCGCAATGTCCACATTGTGAAGCGGATCAAGCGACAGCCTGCTTAAAGCAAGATCAAAATTGTACGGACCTGTGATCGATACCGTTTCTTCCCACATATTGAAACCGTCCTTAACTATTTTCCCCGTATTATAGCATTTTCACGACGATTTTACGAAAAATGGAGGTTTTTGATCTTTGTTTATGAAGTCCAGACTGGCATAAAGCGAAAAAAAATCTATTTCATAGCGAACTACAAAACACGCTCGTTTTATTCCAGTAAAAAAACCCGGCAAAATTAGCCGGGTTATATTCAATACAGCATCGGGTCTTTCAAATGCTGGCTGACCATTAAGTCGTCAAGGCTTTTAAAGGTATAGCCTTGTTTCTTCAAATCCTGGATGACTTTCTCGAGGGCGTCTGCATTGTCCTTCGAAACGGTGTGCAGCAGCAGGATGGCGCCTGGATGGATCTGGCTCATGATCTTATCATAGGAATACTGCCAGCCCTTCTGCTGGTCGGTGTTCCAGTCGACAAATGCGAGCGACCAAAATACATGGGTGTAGCCTGCTTCCTTTGCGACCGCCATCGTCCTTTCGCTGAAAATTCCTCTTGGCGGGCGCAGATAGGCCATTCCTTTTTTGCCAGTGATATTTTCAGTTTCTGCACGGACCATTTCCAGTTCTTTTCTGATTTTTTCATCGCTGATTTGGGTCATATCTGGATGATGCCATGAATGATTGCCGACAATATGGCCTTCAAATGCCATGCGTTCCACGAGTTCAGGGGCACTTTCGAGGTAGTGTCCTGTTACAAAGAATGCCGCCGGGACCTTTTCTTTTTTCAATACATCAAGGATTTTTTCGGTGTAGCCATTCTCATAGCCGTTATCGAAGGTCAGATAGATATCCTTTTTATTCTTATCTCCTTTGTATACCGCGCCTTGTTCTTCAATGATGACTTCAAGCATCCTTCCGGCATCTGCCTGCCTGCCATTGCGCCCTTTCTTAAAACCCCAATGGATTGGGCTGTTCGAGTGTTCAGCATGCACTGCCGCCGGGAGAGCCGTTAGAATCAAAAGGCTGGCAGCTAGTACAATTTTTGATAACTGTTTCATGATGTTCCTCCCATGATGTTTTTTTATATTGTTTGTCAGGAGGTCAAAAAAATTCTCGATTTCCGTTCAGGTATATTTAGGGATTGAATGCAAATAGTATGGACAGATATGAATCACTAGGAGAATGTCAGGGGAAATGGAGCGAAAATGAATTTCTTGATTCACTGGAACCCGGCAAATTTAATGGCCCCCACATTTTCAAGTCATTAGAAAAAGGAAAAAGAGGCTTGCCGTTTAAGCAAGCCTCCTCCATGTTTATTTATAGACCCGGTCAGCAAACTGGGCTAATTTTTCCAGTGACGATTTTTCTACATCCTGATGCAGGCTGTTGCCGTGTGAATCCATTGTGACAACGGCTGTGAAGCCTTCTACGTTCAGGTGCCACATTGCTTCTGGAATACCGAAATTCATCAGGTCAACACCTTCTACTGACTTGATGCAGTCAGCGTAATACTGTGCAGCCCCGCCGATTGCATTCAGGTACACTCCACCGTGCTCCTGGAGGGCAGCCAGGGTCTTCGCACCCATGCCGCCTTTTCCGATTACAGCGCGAATTCCAAACTTCTTCATGATATCGCCCTGGTAAGGCTCCTCACGAATACTTGTTGTCGGGCCTGCAGCCTTTACATGCCAATTGCCTTCTTCATCCTTAAGCATAACAGGACCGCAATGGTAAATGATCTGGCCATTGAGGTCGACAGGTGAATCATGATCGGAAAGGTATTTATGGATCGCATCGCGTCCTGTATACATCATGCCATCGATTCTGACGACATCACCGACCTTCAGCTGGCGGATTTGCTCTTCTGTAATAGGTGCTGTCAATGTGATGACTTCCTGTTCAGCCGGAGCTTCCGCAGCAGCAGCGATTTCCTGTGCAGCTGCAGGCTGTGCGAAATCGATCTTTTCGCCTTCCTGGTACATCCATTCCTGGATTTCACCAGTTTCAGGATGGACGGCAACACCCATGCGGCGGTATGCCCAGCAGTTGTAGGCAACCGACACATAGAAGCTCGCAGGGATGCGGTTCATGACACCGATTTTGCAGCCTAAAAGAGTCGTTTCGCCGCCAAAGCCCATGGTTCCGATTCCAAGCTTATTGGCATTTTCGAGGACATATTCTTCAAGGTCGCGCAATTCAGGATGAGGGTTCACATCTTCAACAGAGCGGAACAGCTGCTCTTTTGCAAGGTCGTAACCTGAAGAGCGGTCGCCGCCGATTCCAACGCCGATGAAGCCTGCGCTGCAGCCTTGTCCCTGTGCCTGGTAGACAGAATGCATGATGCACTTGCGGATGCCGTCAAGGTCGCGTCCTGCACGTCCAAGTCCTTCTAGCTCTGCCGGAAGGCTGTACTGAATATTTTTATTTTCACAGCCGCCGCCCTTAAGGATCAGGCGGGCATCGATATAATCTTTTTCCCATTGATCAAACTTGATGACAGGAGTCCCGCCGCCAAGGTTATCGCCGCTGTTATCTCCAGTCAAGGAATCCACTGAATTCGGGCGAAGCTTGCCATTCTTCGTTGCGAGTGCAATCGCATTATAAATGGCCTTTTTCATTTCAAGCTGGTTTGCGCCAACAGGCGTTTTGATTTTAAAGGTTGGCAGGCCAGTATCCTGGCAAATTGGCGACACATTATCGTCTGCCATTTTAATATTGTTCGTAATGGTGGCAAGGCTCATCGCCGAACGCGTACCGGCGCTTTCACGCTCAGCCGCAGCCTTTATAGCCCTGCGTACATCCTTCGGAAGGTTAGTGGATGTTTCAACGATCAGCTGGTACATGCTTTCCTGAAACTTTTCGATATTCATTTGTCTACCCCTCTCTCTGCTCCCATGTTCGTCAATCTTCTATATGTTAAAACTTTATAACAAATTCCCATTTCATTATACTCCTATCATCTTTTGAATTAAAGATGGAAAGTGGAATCGGTTACAAGGAAAAAAATCCTCTCATTACTATTGCTTTTAAAAAAATTCTTTTAAACGAAAAAAAGAGACCTCATCAAAGGTCCCTTTACAAATCGCGATTTTTGAATTCGCGGCATTTTGCATCCATTTCTTCAACGATCTGGATCATGCGGTCGATATCCTCAAGATCTGTTTCTTCCGGATCGATCGCATCCAATAACTCAGAAAACATATCTAAACGCTGCTTTAAAAACACAACCTGTGTATTTTTATCATTAATTGGATTTCCCAAACTGCTCTCTCCTTTCACCATCGTTAACATCCTATCGAAAAATTCGGTAATCTGCAATATTAAACAAATGAGGTTCCTGGTATTTATTTTAGTATTCCCCGGAACATCATCCATTCAACATGTTTGGACCTTCATTTTTAGGAAAAAAACCTATAGAGGTGATCGGATGTTTTTTGATTCATGGCAGGAAATCAGCCGTATTTTTATCGTGGGGGTGTTAGCTTATGCCGCCCTGATTATATTGCTCAGGGTATCTGGCAAAAGGACGTTATCAAAGATGAACGCTTTCGATTTAGTAGTGACCGTAGCTCTTGGTTCCGTCCTCGCTACAATTTTACTCAATAAAAAAGTTTCCCTTGCCGAAGGTGCTGCAGCGTTCGTTACCTTGATCAGCTTGCAATATGTGGCCGCCTGGCTTTCATCAAGGTCTGATACAGTAAAAACTCTGGTAAAATCGGAACCCCAGCTGTTATTTTATCAAGGGAAATATTTGCATGAAAAAATAAAGAAAGAAAGAATTCTTGAGGCTGAAATCCTCCAGGCTGCCCGTTCAAGCGGGATCCCTTCGATGGAAAAGGTAGAAGCAGTTGTGCTCGAAACTGATGGCAGCATTTCTGTGATCAAAAAAGGAAAAGAGAATAAAGATACACTTTCAAATGTTAATAAATAAAGCAGGAGGATCATGATTCAACCTCCTGCTTTTTTCATACTATTCTTCCAGTCCGGTCGCCTTTCCTTCCCGGCTGGAATCTGCTGCTCCGTATAGCAGACCTTTTTCATGATCAATTTGAATTGCCTGCACATTGCCTATTGGGAATGGTCCATCAGCGAACTCGAAGCCCATTGCTTCCATCCTTCCCTTGCTCTCCATGCTGATGCCTGATTCCCAGCCAATCAGCGGACCTGTACTGTTGAAAATCCGCGGTTCTTCTATTGCTTCCTTAAGGTCCATACCGAAATCGAGGACATTCACAATCGTTTGGAATACCGAGCCAACGATCGTAGGACCTCCTGGGGAACCAAGTGTCAGGACAGGTTTGTCATCCTTGAACACGATTGTCGGTGTTTTACAGCTGACTGGACGCTTTCCTGGCTGTATTTCATTCAGTCCGCCTGGCATCGCATCAAAATCCGTCAATTCGTTGTTCAGGACAAAGCCGTATCCTTCGACCATGATACCTGAGCCAAATGGGTGTTCAACCGTTGATGTACATGCTACGATATTGCCCCATTGATCGACGACGGTAAAATGAGTGGTTTCGCTTCGCTCCCTTTCAGGCTCGAACAGCTGTCTCACTACATTTATTTCCTTGCCGCCAGTAAATACCCACGGATTACCAAAATCGACAGCATCATTCCTGCGCTCAAAATTGATCAGTTCCCTTCGTTTAGCAAGGTACTCTTCATTCAGCATTCCATCAAGGGGGATATCTCCAAATTCGGGATCACCAGAGAATGCGATCTTATCTGAAAAAGCAATCCTCATTGCTTCTGTAAAGAGATAGTATTTCTCCCAAGATTTCGCATCATACTGACTCAGGTCAAAACCTTCGAGAAGCTTCAGGATTTGGAGCATCGTCGTCCCGCCTGCACTTGGCATATTGGATGACGCAATCTTATGCCCTCTGTAGGTACCCCATACCGGTTCATCAATGGTAATTTCATAGTCCTTTAAATCGGACATTTCCATGATTCCGCCAAGCTTTCTCAAAGTAGAAATCAGTGCTTCTCCTATTTCACCTTCATAAAAAGCCTTAATCCCCTCTTTTTGAAGGATACGGAAGGTTTTAGCCAAGTGTTCCTTCTGGTAAACATCCCCTTCTTTAAGGGATTTGCCCCCTGGCATGAACAGTTCCTTCGCATGATCGCCGAGACGGTAATCAAATGTTTTGAGGATTTCCTGCATCACCCAATTTACCTCGACGCCTTTTTCTGCTGCCTGGGCAGCAGGTTCTATTAACTCAGCTAGCGGCTTTGTTCCATATTCCTTCCTCGCAGCTTCCATTGCCTTAAGGATCCCCGGAACACCTACACCAATTGCGTGAGTGGATCTTTCCCTAAAAGGAATGACTTCTCCCTTTTCATCTAAAAAAAGCTCAGGATGGGCTGCTTTTGGCGCCCTTGTATGCCCATCAAAGATTTTGATCGTTTTGCTTTCTGCATGGTATACCATGAAAAAGCCACTGCCTCCAATTCCGGTCATCATCGGTTCTCCGACATTCAGGCCAAACTGGATAGCAATCGCCGCATCAATGGCATTACCTCCAGCCTTTAAGATTTTTTCACCAGCGTCGGTTGCGACCGGGTGTGCCGATGCAGCCATGGCTATTTTACTCTTTGCCGTCTCTCTTTCAAAATCGCATCTTTTATTGCGCGTTTTAAATTCCTTCCCCATCGTCAATTCCTCCCATAATCCTCTATTATTTTCAGCTTGTATATATTAACTACCCCTTAACTTCCCCAAAAAACAGACAAAATACTGGGATTAGCACATTGTCGAACGATTTTAATCCACCTTGAATGCAGCTTGGTGTGCCACTAAAAAAGCCAGTCCTGCACATGCAGGACTGGCTTTTTCTAAAAGGAATTAGCGGTTGTTATCGTTGTTCTGCTGATCAGGAGATACAGCAAACGTATTGGACGTGCTGCCTAATCCTGGTGTGTCAGCAGGCTGGCTGTCCATGCCGGTTGCGTACGCTCCTGCTGGATTGCTCGAGCTGGAACCAGTTGATGAAGAACTGCTGGATGAAGAAGTTTCCGTCGCACCCGTTGCCGAGTTGACTACAGAGTTATCCATCGCAGTCGTGCCGGCCTCTTTTACTTTTGCGCCGACTTCCTTCAAATCACCTGTAGCCTTTGAAAAAGTGTTCATCGCTTCATTGGATAATGACTTCACATCACCCATTTTGCTGAACACATCCTCGTTCAGACGCTGGTAAAGATTCTGGGCATCGCTGATTGCTTCCTTAAGGATGCTGGATGCTTCCTTAAAGCTGCTCATCATCGATTCCTTGACATCAGTGGGATTATTTTTCACCTCACTGACAACGTTCATGGATGTATCCTTCACATTCATGGCTGTATCCTTCAATTTAGAGCGTGTGTTGGAATCGAGCATTGCCACCACGCCGCCAATTGCAGCGCCGATCAGCACGCCCTTCATCAGCTTGCTGTTTGAACCACTTGAAGTGTCGGATGAGAAGCTGCTAGAGTAGCCGCCCATGGAAGTACTGCCAGAGTATGAGTCATTGGAAGTTCCAGTGTAGGAATCATTTCCTGCTGTGCTAGCATATGTTGTCGTTCCTGTGGTCGTATCATATGTTGCATTTTCTTTAGTTGAAGTAAAAGTTGAATTGTTGTCCATTGTGTTGTCATCATTATTTGGTAGAATGTTCTGTGCCATAGTCTCTTCCTCCTTGGTATAAATGTTTTTTTATTTGTTATGCCTATCTAATTCCCGGGATGGACAAGAGCTAAACAGGATATATCTACCTTTTGTCAAGAAGAAAAAATTACCAGATGGTACATGGGGACGGTTCTCATGTTCCAGCTTCTTTTTATATATGTAAAAAGCCAGACTGCCTATTGTAGAAGTCTGGCTCAGCTAGTCGACAAAGGCAATGAGCTTGCTCTCACTGCCTTTTGTCTATTGTAGAAAATATGGTTGTCATAAGGGGACGATAAGCACAGATATTCCGTGGTGCTCTTGAAACCCAAATAAGCGGAGAAATTCCTCCTATCGCTTATAAATAGAAATCAACAGGCTGAAATAAGCGGAGAAATTACTGTTAACACCCCTATAAATCCATAAAATGAAAAAATTTATTCTTTTAAGCGGAAAAGCTTCCTTTATTTCGCTTGAAGTGATGGTGTTTTCGAAAATAAACGGAATTTGCCCGTCTATATTTTTTACTGATGAAATATCAAATCCTAAATAAAAAAGAGTCTGAGGCCAACTCGAACATTTTGTCTAAAAAAAAAGCCAGACTCCATCATCAGTGGAGTCTGGCTTTCATTTTATCGTGGTCTTTCGCTTGAAACAAATCCGAAGCTAACATGGTCCTGGACCGGAATCCACGCTCCGATGCCCTGGGTGACGACGTTTTTGACGACGATGAATCTCTTATTGCCCTTAAGCATCAAATAAACTTCGCCGTAAGTGACTTTTCCCTTTTCATTGATCGCCGGTGCGTAAGCGTACAGATATCCCAGCCTCTTTGGCTGGATGTTGTATATGTGATCCTTTTTTGTGCCAGCGCCGACAATTGTTTCGAATGCCAGCGGAAGGCCGGTTTTCTGCGCTGCTTTCAACAGCATCATTTTCTGGACATCCTCAGCATTCTTGATTTTTGCAGTCAATCCGCCTTTTACGACCTTTTGCTGCTCCTGGACATAATGGATTTGATAAATGGCATTGCCGCCGCGATTGTCAAAATAATTTGTGTTGATCTTCTGGAACTCCCAGTTTGGGGACGTTTCCGTCGACTCATAGTTCAATGGCCAGTCGCCAAGATAGACAATCGCCCGATAGCCTATGGCAAACGGCGTGCTGTTGATCGTCGTTTCATTCAGCATCCGGATCAGGTCTGGATTTTCAATCTTCACCTTGGAGGATTGGATCAGGCTCTTCGTCAGCTCGCTTGGCTGCAGGAACGGCAAGTCTTCCGTCGGATTTGGATAAGTGTTATCCTTTGTGATGTTCTGGACGGAACCAGGAATCGTATACTTCGCCTTTTCTGCCTGCTTCGGCTGGGGAGCTTTCTGGCCTTTGCCTTCCTCAGCAAACCCGGGCACTAAAACAGACATCATGAAAACCATCGTTAAAGCAAGGATAGCTGCTGTTTTTTTCATGGTGTGAACTCCTTTCACTACAAGAAACTTAAGTTTGCTTATAGTGTTTTCGGAGTGGCATTACTTTATCCAAAGTTATAAAAAAATTGCTATTTACTCGAGATGACGAGTTTGTTCAGCAATTTTTCAAAAAATGGGTAGAAGAATTGGATCAGCGGCCCAATCGCGAAGGTGACGATCAAAGTTCCGATGCCAATCGGCCCTTTAAAAATGAACGCGGCAGACAAGGCGATTACTTCCCCCAGTGTTTTCGCTGCCATCAGATTGAGCCCGAACCTTTCCCTTAATGCCATCATGAAGTTATCGATCGGAATCAGCGGGAATTTCGGCTGCAGATAGATGGCCAGTCCTAGGCTCAGCGTCACCATTCCAAGGACGAACACCATAAATTGCTTCACGTATCCAGAAACCACCAGGTCCCCAAAGGCGCGCAGAATCCAAAAATCAATGAGAATTCCTGTGATGAGAAGCGTGATGACCGCTGCGAAATCCGGGCGTCTTTTCAATAGAGCAGCATTGACAAAAATCAATATGATGCCGACGATCACTACCCATGTACCAGGTGTAAAACCGACCGTACCTGACAGCCCTACATTCAGCGCATCCCAAGCTCCAGTCCCCAAACCTGCCTTTATGGTCATGGATACGCCAAAAGAAAGGATCGCCAGCCCAATGAGGAAAAATAAAATACGATAGAATATTGCCATTAGATAATCTCCTTCTTAAACAACAATTCAGTTTGAAACCGAAAAAAGAACCCTGTCCTCCCGGAACAGAGTTCATTATTTCTATTATATTAAAGCAGATAAAATCCAATTCCCATTATAACATAGGCACCTAAAAGTGTAAGCCCTTCAAACCAGTTTGTTTCACCGTCATTGGCGATGCTGATAGACAACAGTACAGCGACTGCCATTGAAATCATTTCCGGCATTGAGAACACTAGCGGCATCTTCGTTTCAAACATTAGGGAAACGAGCACAAGCAGCGGAGCCACGAACATGGCAACCTGCAAGGTAGAGCCAACGGCAATTTCGACAGCGATATCCATCTTATTCTTGTATGCCATGATAATTGCCGAAGCATGTTCGGCTGCGTTACCGACAATCGCAACGATGATTACCCCGATGAATAATTCTGACCAGCCTAGAGATTCACCAACGGCTTCAAAGGTGTGGACAAGATTTTCAGCAACATAGGCAACAGCGACTGTTGCAGCCAGAAGGATCAGGATTGCTTTCCCCTTGCCCCATTCCGGTTCTTCATGATGCTGCTCTGCGGCGCCTTCAACCTTATGCTGGTATACACCGCGGTGCGTGACAAGCTTGAAGAACAGAGCTGCCAGATACAATGCGATCAAAATAATTGAGATTCCGACACTTAGGCTTAGTGTTTTGCTCTCATTCATATCCATCGCGAAAACTTCCGGAATCACGAAAGCGACGATTACAGCGAACATCAGCAGCGCTGAATTGTGTCTTGCATCATACACATTGAAATGCTGACGTTTAAACTTCAGTCCGCCGACAAAGAATGATAAACCTGCGACAAGAAGCAGGTTTCCAAGCACGGAACCTGTCAGGGAAGCAAGCACCACGCCAACAAGGCCAGCTTTCAAGGCAAAAATGGAGATAATCAGTTCTACTGCATTACCAAACGTCGCATTCAGCAAGCCGCCGATCCTCGGGCCTGTAACAATAGCGAGACTTTCGGTCGATCTTCCCATAAAGCTCGCCAAAGCGATAATGGTCAAGCAATAGATCACGAACAAAATCATACTTGGCCAATGCATCAGTGTCCCAATTACAGACACAGGAACACCGACAAAAGTTAAAATCATGAAAATTTTATTTGTCATTCTGCCATCCTCACTATTCTTCTTTTTCTTCTAGGCTTTGTTAAATAAGGCTGTTGATTTTCGTTCCAGGCGCTTCGCTTTCCTCTGAAAAATTATGAAAAAGCCCAATTGCCGGCTTTTTAAGAGCAAATTTTTCCTGGGGCGTGCGGTGAGCCTCCTCGTCGCTTCGCTCCTGCGGGGAAAAATGGTCCCTTCTTTTCGGACCATTTCTTCCGGGGTCTCACCTGTCCCGCTCCATCCCGAAGGAGTCTTCGCGCCTGAAACGAAGAGCAACAGGTTTTAAAAATCAACATTCAGCTTTAACAGAGCCTTCTTCTAAAAACCTTAACCCACGATCTCAAATGTCTCTTCGACTTCAATGCTGCCGATGACGGACTGCACCATGGAGCAGTTCTTTCTTGTCAGCACCATTGCTTTTTCAATTTTCTTTTCATCCAGATTGTTTCCTTCAATCCGGAAATGCACGATAATTTTGCTGACACGGTTTGCTTCTTCCTCAACACGTTGGGCATCGGCTTGAATATGTATATCCTTGATTTCCATCCTCATCTTTTCCAGCACCTTGCGAAGAACTCCTCCGCTGCATACTGCAACTGAAGAAACGAGCAGCTGGTATGGCCTGAACCCATACTGATCATCCCCTGCGACATCGAGCCTGCCAAACCCAACCTCCGTATAAAAGCCAACATCCGGTTTCATCTTGAATTCCATTTCTATCACCCTTAATCTGTTTATTGCTGTCCTGGCAAAAGCATTTTAGAAAATTTTACCGTTAAGACTCATAAAAGAGATTACACTATTTTTTCCCTGAATTGAACTAAAAAAACATTGCGTATAAAATTTAATACATTTAACATTTAGTAGTACTAAATAAATGTCAGGAGTTTTCCAATGAAAATCAGCATGAAAGTTCGTTTCTGGATTTTGGTAAGCATTGTAGCGATATCCGGGTTTTCGCAGGGAATGCTGCTTCCATTGATTGCGATCATCTTTGAACATGACGGGGTTTCATCCTCGATGAATGGCCTGCACGCTACAGGTTTGTATATAGGTATTTTAATTGCTTCGCCGTTGATGGAAGCACCATTGCGCCGCTTCGGCTATAAGCCGATCATTTTGGCCGGAGGCCTGGCAGTAGCTGTATCACTGGCACTCTTCCCTGTGTGGAAATCGTTTTGGTTCTGGTTCGTTTTAAGGCTGGCGATCGGGATTGGGGATCATATGCTCCATTTTGCGACACAGACCTGGATTACATCCTTTTCTCCAAAAGAAAGGCTCGGCAGAAACATTTCCCTCTATGGCCTGTTTTTCGGGCTTGGTTTTGCGGCAGGTCCTTTGATGACTGGCTTCGTGGAGATCAACACCTCCTTGCCGTTCATCATTTCCTCAGCAGTCAGCCTTGCTGCCTGGCTGACTGTCTGGCTGTTAAAAAATGAGCGGCCAGAGCAGGATTACGAGAGCACTTCATTTTTCGGTACGATGAAACGATTCGGGAAGGTTTTCAAATATGCGTGGGTCGCCTTCCTGCCGCCATTCGGTTATGGTTTCCTCGAAGCCAGCCTGAACGGCAACTTCCCAGTATATGCGATGCGATCCGGCATAGGAGTGGAAGCAGTAGCGCTCTTGCTGCCGGCCTTTGCAGCAGGCGGCATCCTCTCCCAGCTGCCGTTGGGAATCTTGAGTGACAAGCTTGGGAGGAGATCAGTGCTTCTGTTTATCACTTCAACTGGTTTCCTTACTTTTACCGCAGCAGGATTTTTAGAGAATTCAACAACCGGCCTGCTGGTTTGTTTCTTTCTTGCCGGGACTTTGGTCGGCTCTACTTTTTCCCTCGGCATCAGCTATATGGCCGATTTGCTTCCGAAACAGCTGCTGCCTGCCGGGAATCTGATGTGCGGCATCTTTTTCAGCTTCGGCAGCATCAGCGGCCCATTCATTGGCGGTGTGGCCATCGAGCTGATGAAGGGGATCAGCTTTTTCTATGTGATCAGTACGATGCTGCTGCTCATTTTCCTCGCGCTCGCTGCTGTTCGCCCTGGAAAGGCTCAGCATCAGGAAGCGAAATCAGCATAAATTTGGATACGAATAGCAGAACAGCCTCCCTATTGCCGGGAGGCTGTTTGTTTTAACTCAGTTTATGGAAATACAGCACCTATTTTGCAGAGGCGTTTTTCCGGGCCGGCCTGTTCACAAGCACGATACCTGCGACTACAAAAATCAATCCGGCAATGACAAAGTAATGAAGCGGTTCGCCAAGCAGCATGGATGATAAAATAACTCCGAACACCGGCACCAAAAATAGATAAAGCGATACCTTTCCAACCTGGTTGTATTTCATGACATTGTTCCACAGAATGAAGCCTGCCGCTGAAAGAAATGCCAGGTAAACCAGCATCAGTGTGGATTTGAGGTCAAAGTCGAAAGGAACAAGACCGACACTGAAAGCTCCAATCGCAACCAGCCCAAGCGACCCGAGAATCATCTGGTATGAAGTCAAATAAATGACCTCCATTTTCGAGCTGCCTTCTTTGGCAAGGATGTTTCCATACGCTCCGGCAAGCATCGCAAGCATCAGCAGGATTTCCCCGATGCCAAAGTCCACCTCATATTCCCCGCTCGGCCAGTTGGCGAAAATAACCCCGGTAAAACCTATCATCAGCCCTGCGACCTTCAAACGGTTCATCCTGTCATCCGGATAGAGGAAATGCGCAAGCAGGATTTGGAAAAAAGAAGTCGTCCCCGCGATGATCGAGCCCTGTATCCCAGTCGAGTAGCTAAGACCGATGTAGAACAGGACATACTGCATAAACGTCTGGAAAAATCCAATCTTCATTAACGGCAATGTTGTTTCAGACTTGAATTTCATATCCCTTTTCAGAAATAAAAATAAGATCAGAATCAGGATTCCAGCCAATAGGAAGCGGTAGCCGGCAAACAGCATTTGTTCCCCGATTTCCTCGGGCCTGATATCAAGACTCTTATAGCTCAATTTTATAAACGGAAACGCACTCCCCCATAACAGAGTTGCTCCGGCAGCCGATACCGCGATTCCCAGCGGATGGGTAAAAAAATCTTTCGTTGTCATCGATATTTCTCCTTAAGCCATAGATTATTTTTATTATGGCCTTTTAATGAATTTGCTTTTGAAAAATATGCTTCTGCTAATGTACAGCTTTTATTGAATGAACCTTCCAGTCAAAAATAACCACTTTCCAAGAGCATCAGCCTTTATCAAATCATATATTGTATGGTAACATAATAGTGAAAACTATATATTATCATTTGCTCTGGCTTTACGCTGTCATCATTCCGATGGCAGCTTTCGTGTTTTTTAGGGGTAATGATTGTGATTATTAGTATCATTTAGATAGGCTCTCCTATCCTGCTTTTGCAACAATGATATTTTAAAATGTTTAAAAGGCTCTGTTAAACGAGGCTGTTGATTTTCGTTCCAGGCGCTTTGCTTTCCTCTGAAAAATTTTGAAAAAGCCCAATTGCCGGCTTTTTCAAGAGCGAATTTTTCTTGGGGCGTGCGGTGAGCCTCCTCGCCGCTTTGCTCCTGCGGGGAAAAATGGTCCCTTCTTTTTGGACCATTTCTTCCGGGGTCTCACCTGTCCCGCTTCATCCCGAAGGAGTCTTCGCGCCTGAAACGAAGAGCAACAGGGTTAAAAATCAACATTCAGCTTTAACACAGCCTTTTTAAAAAAAGTTTTGTAAAAACAGTGTTTAGAAACACAGTGCTATAGATATTGGTTAATAAAAGGAGGAGATTCATATGGCTCAAGGAGCGAACGCTTTGATGAAGCAGAAGCATGTGCCTGAGGTTGGGTTAATTGAAAAAGTGAAACCGCATGCTGAGCTGATTGCTGCAGTGGTCAGCGGGATTTTGATTGCATTGGGCTGGATACTCAGCAAAGGGGATTCAGAGACTGCATCTGTCACTGCCTTTATCCTTGCCTATGTGATTGGCGGATTTGCCAAGGCTAAGGAAGGCATTGAGGCAACCATTGAAGAACGGGAACTGAATGTGGAAATGCTGATGATTTTTGCTGCAATCGGCTCGGCGATCATTGGCTACTGGACGGAGGGCGCAATCCTGATCTTTATTTTTGCGATGAGCGGCGCGCTTGAAACCTACACGATGAACAAAAGCCACAAGGAAATCTCCTCTCTGATGGAACTCCAGCCCGAAGAGGCATTGAAAATAACAGATGGAATCGAGAAGAGAGTACATGTATCCGAGCTAGAGATTGGCGACATGATCCTGGTGAAACCTGGTGAAAGAATTCCATCTGATGGCCAGATTGTAAAAGGACAGACCACGATAGACCAGGCAGCCATCACCGGTGAATCCATTCCGGTGAACAAGGATTCTGGTGACGATGTCTTTGCAGGCACGGTGAATCTGACCGGTTCACTTACGATCAAGATTACCAAGCCAAATAATGAGACGCTCTTCCAGAAAATCATCCAGCTGGTGCAGAACGCACAAAGCGAGAAGTCCCCTTCCCAGCTTTTCATTGAGAAATTTGAAGGGACTTACGTAAAAGTCGTGCTTGCTGTTGTCGTGCTGATGATGTTCCTTCCACATTTTTTGCTGGGATGGAGCTGGACAGAAACCTTTTACAGGGCGATGATCCTATTAGTTGTTGCGTCACCATGTGCGCTTGTGGCTTCAATCATGCCGGCTACTTTATCGGCGATTTCCAACGGCGCCAGACACGGGATTCTTTTTAAAGGCGGCGTCCATCTTGAAAACCTGAGCCACTTAAAAGCGATCGCCTTCGATAAAACCGGCACGCTGACAAAAGGCAAGCCTGAAGTGACCGATATAATCGTTGCCCAGGGCCTTGATCGCAATGAAGTCCTACTGAAGGCAGCGTCCATTGAGAGCCATTCCAATCACCCACTGGCGAACGCCGTTGTAAAATATGCAAAGGAATCTCTCGGCCAGGAGCTATTAAATCCGGAAAGCATTGAAGATGTGTCAGGCTGGGGCGTTAAAGCCCATTTTGAAAACGAAGACTGGAAAATCGGGAAAGCTGATTTTGTCGGCAGGTCCGCTGCTGAAGGATTTGCAGATGGTGCAGCTTTAAAGCTTGCAGGTGAGGGCAAGACCATTATCTTCATCGAACGAAACGGAGAGCTTGCCGGTCTGATGGCCTTGAAGGATATTGTACGTGAAGAAACAAAACGGGCAATCGATCTATTGAAGGCTGAGGATGTTTTCACCATCATGCTAACCGGTGACAGCAAGAATACTGCAAAAGCGATTGCTGCAGAAAGCCATGTAAATGAGCATATCGCGGAGTGCCTGCCGGAAACGAAGGTTGAGGAATTGAAGAAGCTGAAGGAACGGTTTGGGACAGTCGCGATGGTTGGCGATGGCATCAATGATGCCCCGGCGCTTGCAACCGCCAACGTCGGGATTGCTATGGGTGAAGGCTCCGATGTCGCACTGGAAACAGCGGACGTCGTCCTGATGAAAAATGACCTTCCGAAGATTGCAGAAGCCATCAATCTTTCAAGGCGCATGAACAGAATTGTGAAACAAAATGTCGTCTTCTCAATATTGGTGATCATGGTATTGATCGCCTCCAATTTCCTTCAGGTTCTTGACCTGCCATATGGCGTAATTGGGCATGAAGGCAGTACGATTCTGGTTATTTTGAATAGCTTGAGATTATTGAAATAAGCTTAATCCCGCTGATGATTTTTCAGCGGGATTTTTTTGTGGTGTTTGCTTTGTGGTTTTTTCTTTTTTGTGGAGCTCTTTATTTGCGTTGAGAAGCTTTTATTCAACTTGCAATATTTATAATGGCTTTTTTCGCAAGGATTGTTGCCTTCTTATAAAGGGTCTTTTCTAATATTTTGTTGCTATCTTTATACTTTAGAAAGAAAAGTCCCATTATCTAAAAGGTAACCATATGTTTTTAAAAAAAGGATTGTAATAAAAGGCTGTTGATTTTCGTTCCAGGCGCTTCGCTTTCCTCGGGGCGTGCGGTGAGCCTCCTCGTCGCTGCGCTCCTGCGGGGTCTCACCTGTCCCGCTGCATCCCGAAGGAGTCTGCGCGCCTTCCACTACAATCAACAGGATCTAAATTCAAAATCAATCCCCTTCTCCCTAAATAAGTAAAAGCGCCCTCCAAATGGGCGCTTCGTTATTTAGTGATAGCCGTTTGAACCGTTAGCTGACCCTGATGTTTTTTGCTTAGGGTTGCTCTTATTGCCTTTTTGTTTTGTGCCGCCATCTTTTTTCGTTTTCTTTGTCATCCTAAAATCCCCCCTGATAAAAATGAGGTCCATGCCTCGCTTTTATCTTCCGCAAAAAGCGAAACGTTTACCGCGGAAATTTAAGGATATCATCCTGGTATCAGCAGCCTTCTTTCTTTTCGCTGTAATACGCGTTAATCTCTCCGCCAATGATGATGATATAAGCGGAGAGATACAGCCAGAGCATCAGGACGATGATCGCACCGATACTGCCGTACGTGGCCGTGTAGGAGGCGATATTGCTGACATAGTATGAAAAGCCGAGTGACACAAGCACCCAGCCGGCAGTCGCAAAGACGGACCCAGGCAGGCCGCTTATGCAGCTCAGCCTTTTATTGGGAGCAATCCAGTACAGGCCCAGAAAAACGATAAAAATAATCAGGATACTGATCAGCCAGCGAATGGTGTTCCAGACATAAATGAATTCTTCTCGCAGGCCGAAATTCGCAAACAGCCAGCTGCCAATTTCTTTTCCAAACACCGGCAGGATCAAAGCAACAAGGAATACAAAAATCATCGCCAGCGTCAGAAGGACCGCCATCAATCTGCTGACGATGAAGGATCGGGTTTCCTTCACTCTGTAAGCACGGTTGAAAGCTCTTACGATTGCATTAATGCCATTGGAGGCTGTCCAGATGGTCGCAATCAAACCGAATGACAGCAGCTTGCCGTCCTTTTCCATAATGTCCCTGAGGCTGCTCCTGATCAGGTCCATCGTATCCCCAGGGGCATAATCATCAAAAAACGCAAGGATATCCATTTCCGTAATTGGCAAATACGGGACAAGCGTCACGAGGAAAATCAATAACGGAAATAATGAAAGCAGCAGAAAATAGGCAAGCTGGGCTGCAAGTGCCGGTACATCATCCTCCTGTATCCTGTGCCACATATGCCTGAAAAATGATAAATCTACCATGGATTCACCTCAACTTCTGCTATCCTTGCCAGGCTTGTTTATAATTCATTCTCATCTATATGATGCTGCTTATGGTCAGATGCAGCAATCTTTTTAAGTGTTTCCTTCGTCCCTTTTACAAGTTCGGTCACCTGAGGGGGGACATCCCTGATTTCCTCGACCTTTTCTGTGATAAAAGCAACATCCTCTGTTACTTGTTCCACTGTTGAGCGGACTTTATTCGCTGTTTCCTTAATATCATCCAAAAATTCATTTGGATTTTTAACGACATAGGCAACACCACTCGAAACTTTGCTGAAATCCTCTTTGACTGTCTGGCGGGTCGACTTATCCAGCAGACTTGCTGCTCCACCTGCTAAAGCACCAAGAACCATGCCCATCCAAAAACGTTTTCTGCTCATTGATTTTTCCTCCTATGTAAGCTTTAGGGTTTGCATTCCCTTAGCCAATTCTTATCTAACATTTTCCACGATTAGCAGTGGTTCATGCAAGTATTGGGCTGACTTTGATGAAAAAAACCATGCTTTTTTCCACTTAAATCAAAAAAGTGCAGCCTGGCAAAGTCACACCTTATATTGGCGAAATCTGAGTTTTTCTGGCGACCTGGAAAAAACCTGATATAGATATCGCTTGACTCGGACCAATTATCAGAATATTCTTGTTAGAGAACTTTTTCGACATCATTTTTATTTTGAGGGGGACCAACATGACATTTGAAGAATGGATTGGCAAAATCAGCGGCTGGGTATGGGGACCCCCGCTGCTCGTACTGCTGGTTGGTACAGGAATTTATTTAACGCTAAGGATCGGATTTCTCCAAATGAGGCTGCTTCCTTACTCACTGAAGCTTGCGTTCTCAAAGAATCAGGACAAGCGGTCCGAAGGAGATATTTCTCATTTCCAGGCTTTAATGACGGCTCTGGCCGCCACTGTCGGAACCGGTAATATCGCCGGTGTTGCTACCGCTGTGTTTACCGGCGGACCCGGTGCAGTGTTCTGGATGTGGGTGACGGCATTTTTCGGAATGGCCACTAAATATGCTGAGGCTGTTCTGGCAGTCAAATATCGTGTGGAAGATGCTGACGGCGAAATGTCAGGCGGTCCGATGTATTATCTCGAAAGAGGCCTGGGGCAAAAATGGCTGGGTGTTCTCTTCGCGCTATTCGGAGCGATCGCTGCCTTTGGGATTGGCAATCTGGTTCAATCGAACTCTGTCGCAAGTGTTGTTAATTCTACTTTTTCTGTCCCGCCATGGGTTACAGGACTCGTATTGACTATTTTCACCGCTCTCGCCATCCTCGGTGGTATTAAGAGCATTGGTAAAGTAACGGCATTATTTGTTCCGGTCATGGCATTGTTTTACCTAATTGCAGGGCTTGTTGTAATGGTAATGAACTTTGATCTAGTGCCTGCAGCCGTATCATTGATTTTCACAGATGCTTTTACAGGTGAAGCTGTTGCCGGCGGTGCTCTGGGTACGGTCATCCGGATGGGTGTTGCGCGAGGCGTTTTTTCCAATGAAGCAGGGCTTGGTTCGGCACCAATCGCTGCCGCAGCTGCAAAAACAGACCTTCCTGGACGACAGGCATTAGTATCAATGACTCAGGTGTTCATTGATACGCTCGTCATTTGCTCGATTACAGGCATCACGATTGTCATGGGCGGATTATATACAGGAGATGTCACGGCAGCAGACCTGACCTCGGCAACCTTTGAAAAATTCCTCGGGTCTTCAGGCTCGGTTATCGTTGCAATCGGATTGCTGTTTTTCGCTTCTTCGACCATTATCGGCTGGTCGTATTACGGTGAAAAATGCTTTTCGTACCTGTTCAGCAAAAAAGTCATCATCTACTATCGCATTGCCTTTGTCATCGCTGTTTTCATCGGAGCGATTTCCCAGCTCCAGATTGTATGGGGCGTTGCCGATATCATGAACGGACTGATGGCCTTCCCTAACTTGATCGGACTGCTCGGCCTATCCGGTGTAGTCGTGGTTGAAACAAGGAATATCCTGAATGCGATCAAGGAAGAGAAAAAGGAAGCAAAAACACTGAGTGCATAATTAGGTTTTCTGCTCCCATATTCAATCCGGCGTGCCAGCAGACGCCGGATTTTCAATTGACTTTTTGAAGGGAACATGGAAAGATGATGATACAACCCTTGAAAGGATGAACGGAGTGGACTTAACGAAAAACACACCCGAAAACGTTGATTTCATGATTGAAAAAATCAAAGAAAAGCTCAACGTCATGAACATCGGTGCAATTAAATCTTCACATTTCGACGGAGAAATGTACGAAGAACTGAAAGAAATTTACGAAATGATCATGAGAAAAAACAACTTCAGCCCAAATGAAATGCAGGCAATCGCTGAAGAACTAGGCAATTTGAGAAAGCAATAATAAAAACAGGCGCCTGATATATAGGTGCCTGTTTTTATATATACAGAATTTAACCCTATTTTTAAAGCCCAGTTGATTGGAATGGAAGGCGCGCAGACTCCTCCGAAAATGCTATCGCATTTCCATCGTGCGTGGGCAGGTTCGAGGAAGCCTATTCAAAGTCCTGCGGGCGCAGCTGGACAGATGAGACCCCGCAGGAGCAAAGGGACGAGGAGGCTCAGCGCCAGCCCCGCGGAAAGCGAAGCGCCTGGAATGGAAATAACAGCCCCATTTCTATTCAACTTATATAAACAAACAAGATACAACCACAATTTTCGAATCTTTTTTGGATTAAATATAGGTACCTAAAAGGTGCTTGTTTTTTCATCCAGAAGAAATTTGTCAAAACTTTTATGTTTCCACTATGCATATATTGTTATAAGATAGGTTTATTACTTTAAGGGGGTGAAGGACGATGTTCAAGCAAAAAGCTTCCGCCCTTAGTCTGCTGCTGCTCTTTACTTTTTTCCTTATCCACGGATTTGTGCCAGCTGACAGCCTGAAAGCATTCGATGTGAAGGCTAAAGCGGTCATCCTTTTGGATCAGGCACCAGAAGACGCTGCGGCACCGGATCTTCTTGATAAGAAGTTCTTCACTATTATCTCTGTACTCGCGATATCCCTCTTTTTGCAGCTTTGTTCCGGCAGCTATAGTCTTTCGAAGAACTACAAGGCAATCAGCCATTTCCTCATAGCGGTGTTTTATCAATCCAATTACGTGATCAAGCCTCTGAGATTTTAAGTTAAATCTAAAATCGAGGAGGAATGAATATGTGGTTTCGATTCCTGATGATTGGGTTCTTTTCCCTGACTGCAACTAGCTTTATGCTGTACCAGGGTGTGGAGTTTTATCATGCGTTTATCGATTTTTTCAAGCAAAGTAAATAGTCATGAAAAAGAGACGGCTGCCCGTGACAGGGACCGTCTCTTTTTTATCAGGCCGCTTCAGCCCAGCCCTCACCCATGATCTCCGCAAAGAAGAGGAGGAATTCTTTAAAGAATGGATGCTTGATTTTATCTGCGGCGTTCGCGAGCATCGGTTCGATGACCGGTCTGAAATATTTACTGAGCATTTCAGCCTCAATTTCTTCAAGCTGCTGGAGATAGTCATTTTCGCCTTCAAGCTCCGCTTTGATTTCCGCTTGTAAAACAGAACTGATAAAGGCAGTCATGCTGCCTAAATGGTCAGGCAGCCGATCTTGTTCAAGCGGAAAATAAAAAGCGGTTTTCTCATATAAACCGATAAGGCATAGCAGATCATGCCGGCGCGTTTCCTCATCTTCATCATTTTTCGTGTATGAGGAGAAATATGGGGAGACAAAATGGTCTCCCGGTATGAAAAAGTGGTTGTCATGCCAGAGCTCCACTTCTTCCCGCTGATACGATGAATGAAATGGAAGCTCCTCCCGCATTCCCTCAGGGATTTCGTCCATGAATTCTTCATACCGGTCCCATTCCCCCAGCCAGATGCTTGTCATGATATTCGCGATTGCGAGTTTTCCATATCGTTCTTCCATCTTAGTCTCCACCTTTATTGTTGGCTCTGTTATACAAAGCTGTTGATTTTTGTTCCAGGCGCTTCGCTTTCCTCGGGGCGTGCGGTGAGCCTCCTCGTCGCTTTGCTCCTGCGGGGTCTCACCTGCCCGCTCATCCCGAAGGAGTCTGCGCGCCTGGAACGAAGAGAAACAGGATTATAATTCAACATTGGTATATAGCACAGCCTTATTTTTAAAAAATTCTTCGGAGCTGGCCCCGATGCTTTATGCTTTTTCCACATCCACATAGACGTCCTGCTGTGCCGGACCGCCAATCAGCAAGTCTGCGAGATAGCCTTCAAAGTAGCTGCCATCGCGGTCTGACAGGGCGTTGACAGAGAATCCGCGTCCGCGCGGTTTTGCGTAGCCTGATTCCTCATGGAGCGGTTTATTGAATTCATAGCCTGTATGGCCGTATTTTCCGGCAGGCTCGATGATTTTGCCGTCAATTTTGACTGCCTTCGAACCATAGGCCTCATGACCGAAGCTGAAGTTCGCGCCGACGACGCCAGGTTTGATGCCCGGGGTTACCAGCGCCCGGCCCTTCACCTTGGCATTATTGGATGAAATCACAATTTCATCATCCGTTTTGATGCCCTTCTTCCTGGCATCAACCGGGTTGATCCACAGATAGTTTTCAGGCTTGATTTCACGGAGCCATGCATTGCCTTCGGTACGGTGTGTAGCCATGTTCCGTGATTTCCAGTTGATGAACTGGAGCGGCTTGTTTGGCTGGTAAACTTCACCGTCGTAAGTCTTGATTTCTTCTGCAACCGGAACGCCTTCAAAGAACTTGCCGGTGTATGCACTCTTAAAGCCTGCTGCTTTATCATCGTAAAAATAAACCTGTTTTGCCCACTGATACTTAAGCTTGTTGCCGACATATTCGTCGCCTGCAGCCTCAAAGCGGCCGCCGCGGTTCAATACATATACGACCTTTTTCCATTCTTCCGGTTTGACGGCATTTTTCAGCTTCTGGATGTCGAAATATTTGCCCAGCGCCTTCTGCCTTGCTTTTTCAAAAATCGCAAGTTCTTCTGCATTCGCATCCTTGACTGGTTTCTTGCCGTCATAGGCGATATTGGCAATCCGTTTTACATAGTAATCTTCCGGTGTGTTTAATGCTGTACCATCTGCAAAAGCCTTATCGCCTACACCTGGAAGGCCCATTCCTTTCAATAGATCGATGTACACCTGTTCCGTTGGGCGCGCATCAGGCACCACTCTTGTCACCGGCTGGATAACGCCCGCAAACTTATGCTTCAGGATCGGGAAGATATCCTCCGCATTCCAGCTTTCAAGATAGGCAAGGTCCGGTAAAATGAAGTCAGCGTACCTGGAGGTCTCTCCTATCATTGTGTCAGATGAAACCACCAATTCAACGACCTTAGGGTCCCGGATGAACTTTGCCTGCATATCCGATCTCGGGCCAGCCATGACAGGCGAAGTCCGGTTGATCAGTAGCGCCCTGATTTTATATGGATAACCCTCAGCCGAGCTTGGAAGGACGTCCTGGATGAGCTTGTTTCCTAGTGGGTACCACGGACGCTTCGCTGGATAGCCATCCTTCTCGAACAGGGATGTTTTTTCATAAGGAACCTTATGCCTTGTTACCGGGATGCCCCATGCCTTGTTGGCATTTGGAACCGAAGCAAGGTCATAGCGTCCTTCAGTTGCTTTGAACTTCGCACCGAGTACAGTGTCGCCGCCCTTCCAGTCATGGTTTCCGACAAGATGGTTCAGCATGTTGATGGCGCGGACGCTGTAATAGCCATTTGTATGCATAGCCGGTCCACGGTAGGCATGGATGCCGACCTTTTTGCCATGTGATGTGAACTCACGGGCAATCTGGATGATTTGTTCAGCCGGAACATCTGCCTGCCTGGCGTATTCCTCGATTGATTTTTCCATTACTTTTTCTTTGAAAATCCTGAATACGGATTTCACTTTTATTCCATTGATGGTTGTATCGACATCAAGATCGCCGCTCCTTGCTTTCGTATGCGGCACTGGTCTGCCATTTTCAATGACAACGAATTCCTCGCCGCCAATTCCGAGATCCTGAGCCTTGACGAATGGACGCTTCTTCTCTCCCATGTTGATAAGGAAGGATGCATCACTCCAGGTAGTTTCGCCGTCTTCATTCGCGGCCTCCTGGTTCGGGTTGCGAAGGTAAATATCATCATAACGGTTGTTTTCAATGATCCAGCGGCACATCGCCAAAGCAAGCGCTCCGTCCCCGCCTGGTTTTACCGGAACCCAGACATGCGCCTTCTCTGCAGTTTTGCTGAAGCGCGGATCAATGACGACCATTTTCATGCCGCGCTCGATTGCGTTGGTGATTTGCGGCGCGAATGTGGTCGGCCCGCGGTTCGCCACCATCGGGTTTGTTCCCCAGACGATGACCATTTCGGCGTTGTCGTAATCCGGAATCATCCGCTTCTTAGGCTTTTCGGCTTCATGCGAACGGGCATTGCCCATTACGCTGGTGATTCCGCAATAGCCTCCATGGTCGTAAAAGTTTGCCGTACCAAGGCTGCCGACCGCAAGACGCTCGATGAATTCACGCCGGTGTCCTGCCATGACGGCAATCTGGTTCGCTTTTGGACCTAGATCAGGATGGTTTGTATCGATAAGGACATCCTTATATTTTCTCTCGAACGCAGCTTTCGTCATTTCGCCAGCCTTCAGCTTATCCCAGTCGGCCATGACACCTTCTTCGGGAACGTACTTCCACATTTCTTTTAACCCAGGAGTGCCGAGGTCCTTGCTGCCTTCGAGGATTTCCTTGTACGCTTCATCCCAGCTGACCGTTTTCCAGACACCGCTGCCGCGCTCTCCGACACGCTTCAATGGCTTCTGGATCCTGAAAGCATCATAGTTGGTCTGGATGCCGGCCTGCCCTTTCAGGCAGGTGCGTCCCCCGCGGAGGCCGCGTCCCATTTTAGCGACATCTCCAGTCCCTTTAACCGCCTGGGCAACCGGCGTATCATAATTGATATGGCCGATTTGCACCATATTGATTGGGCTGTACTGGTTCCCCGCGATTTTGCGGACGATGGATGAATATGCCCCAGCCGCAGCTCCAGCTGTAATGTAAGTCTTGATTGTACAAGTTGCGTTGCATTGCTGGCATGATGTGAAGATGACGTTTTCTGCTGTATAATCCTGATAATCTGTGCCTGTTCCGTGTGGTGTATCAACCCAGACATTCCCCATTACCTGCTTGATCGGGCCAACGAATGCCGGCCCTACAAATGCGACTGCACCAAGCGTTCCAAGCGCTTTTAAAAAGCCGCGCCGTTTCATTGGTTTATTTTCCATTATGGCTCACCTCGTCAGAAGTTTCTTCGATTGGCAGCAGCAGCTCGCCAAATGAATAGATTAATAGTCCCATCGCGACGACACCGACACTGACCATCCATTCCTTGATTGTCGGTGCATAATTTCCCCACGGCAGCTCGTGGAACACTGGCACCACAAGCGGAGGCACAACAATGTTGAAGCGGACGCCGATGATTCCGATGACGATCAGGACAGCAGCTGCCAAAAGCGCGTTGATGTTTTGGCTCGTTTTTTTCCAGAAAACAATCGTGATCGGCACGACTGCTCCAAGGAACATTTGCACAATCCAGAACGACCATGCCTTTTCGCTCGCCATCATCGTTGCCAGTGAATCAAGGTGTTCTGCCTCAAGGCCGTACCAGCCAATCAAATATTCATAGAATTGTAGACCAAGGTCGATGATCAGGAAGCCGACCATCAATTTAGCCAACGAAACGACCATTTCTTGGTTGATTGGCTGTTTCTGCACTTTTTTCTTAATGATGTACATCGCTAAAAGCAAGGCGGTTCCCGATACCATTGCCGACACGACGAAGATGATTGGGAACAGCGCTGTATTCCATGCTGGGCGTGCTTTTACCACTGCAAAAATCGTTCCGGTACCGCCGTGTACACCGAGGATTGCCAGCGGGATCCCGATTGTGCCGAGGATTTTCATCCACATATGGTCACGCTTCTTGGTAGCAGCATTGATGGTTGCGTTCTTGAACGTGATGAATCGTGCGATGAATCCTTTTAATGTATTCGTCTTTGCCGCGCGGACAAGGTCCTCCCTCATCGCGATATACAGTTCAGCTGTCAGCAGTCCGATGTAGACTAGGTAAAAGTGGACTTCCCAGGCGAGCGGCGAAGTGACGTTCCAGTAAATGACTGCGTTCAGCAGCCTTTCTGGCCGGCCAAGGTCCATCAGCACGAATGTCAGCGCAACGATCATACAGACGATGGCTGTGAACAGCGCTGCCTTCCCGACTCTCTCGTATTCTTCCATTCCAAAGACATAGATTAAGGTTGAAAGCAGGAATGATCCCGCGCTCAAGCCGACAAAGAAAATATAGAAGGCGATCCAGGCACCCCATGGCGTGATGCTTGATAGATTCGTAGCTGCCAGGCCTGTGAAAAAGCGTTCAATAATAAAGTATCCGCCGATCAGGAATGCTATGGTCAGCGCAGAAATCCAGATTTTAAAAGCTTTTGACACGTTTACGTTTATCTTTGTTTTAGCTGTGCTTTTCTGTTTTAAATCAACAGCAAGATTGGACATTTCCAGTCCCCCCTATCGTAAATAAATGACGTTCGGATGTGTGCCAAGCTCTTCCTTCAGGCGGAATGCTCTTGGGCTTGCGGCCAGTTTGGATACCACACTGTTTGGATCGCTGATGTCGCCGAAGAAGCGGGCGTCGCCGATGCAGGTTTCCACGCATGCTGGCTCTTCGCCCCGCTGCAGGCGGTGGAAGCAGAAGCTGCATTTACGGACCGTGCCAATCGGTGTCTTGCCTTTTTCCCGGTTGCCGCGTTCAACGCCGTACTCTGGGCTTGTTACATCGTTATATCCGGTCATTTCCTGTTCATAGCTTTCACCGAAATCAAATGAGCGTGCGCCGTACGGACAGGCAACAATGCAGTAACGGCAGCCGATGCAGCGGTCGTTGTCGATAGCGACAATTCCGTTCTCCATCTTGTAGGTTGCTCTTGTCGGGCAAACCTGGGCGCATGCCGGCTTGTCACATTGCATGCACGGCCTCGGCAGGTTGACCGCCTTGATATTCGGGAACTCGCCTTCGAGGGATTCCATAACGACATTGTAAGAGATACCAGGCGGTGTGCGATTTTCAGCCTTGCAGCTGACTGTACAAGTATCACAGCCGACACATTTTTTCAGGTCGATGACCATCGCCCACTTCGGCCCGTCCCCTTTCCTGATATCCGGCCCATTTGCGGAAGCGTAGTAGTTACCGAATTCCTGTGTGAGTGAAGAGGAATACACTTTATGGAAGTCCTCGATTTTGAGTTTTCCGCTGATGACCTTCCTGGCGTCGCGCGCCATATTCAGGCCCAGCTGGGTATCATACTGCGATTCATCCAATTCCTTTTTTGCATCTGGGAGCATCTTATCGACGATTTTGTCATAATCCACTTTGGTTTCATTTGAAAATAGACCCATCATCATTCACCTCTTTTTGTGCGTTATAATTCCTTCTTGATTTCCTTCAGGTCTTCTGTGATATCGTCCGTAATATCGCTTGTCAGCTCTCTCGTCGACTTTTTGAATTCCTTCAATGTTTGGCCAAATGCCCTGCCGATTTCCGGAAGCTTTTTCGGTCCGAAGATGATCAGAGCAAGTGTGAGGATTAAAATCAGTCCAGGTACGCCAATATTGGATAGCATAATGCCACATCCTTTTTATTTTTTATTCGCTTATTTATGTTGCAAGTGGCGTGCCAACTTTTTTGGCATGGGAATCTTCAATCGAGGTAATAGCTTGGAATACCTTGCTGGAGTAAGGATGAGGGGATTATTGACACTTTTGTGAACAAGAAAAAGCGGCTGTAACGAGATTGATGCTCGCTAACAGCCGCTTTATTTTGTGACATTTTGTCTTAGGCATGCAATTTTGGCACATGACATTTTGGCATGATTAAATTGAAGTTGCAACTGAATACCGTTTATGTACACTTACTTATTTTTTGTTCTAAGGTATTCTTCAAATGTCACTTTCCCTGTTCTTCTCACCGCATTTGTATTTTTGCCATCCACAAGTGCCTTGTGAAACTTACCCGGTATCGAAAAACTGACCACTTTCTTTGCTTCATGAACATCTTTGATCTTCAGTTCAGCCATTTCTCTCAGAGTCATAATTTCAGGCCCGCCAAAGTCCTCCCCCCTTCCCTGGGGACCTTTATCAATCAAGCCAATTAAATGGTCCGCAAAATCAGCCGTATCTACGGTTTGGAATTTCATGTTTCCAGGAACAAAGTATCTTTTTAATAGACTCTTAGATAAAAATAAATCATCAACAAAGCTGTGGAACTGAGTCGCCCGTACAATCGAATAAGGAACATTGCTTTGCTGCAGCAATTCTTCTGCCTCGACTTTATGCCGGTAATATTTAAATGGTATTTCATTTATGCCGACAATTGATGGATAGATGAAATGCTTGATATTTTCCAGCTTATCCAGAAACCGTTTCAATCCATCAACATCAATCAGCTTTGAGTTTTTCACCGGGCTTGTCGCAGCATGAATAACTACATCTGCACCTTTTACCGCATCTTCCAGACCTTCTCCAGACAACAAATCGCTGTAGACCCATTCGTATTGCGCCTCAGCTTCAGGTTTCCTTCTTGACGTTAATTTGACATGATAATCGGTTTCTCTCAATCTATCGATCAAAGCCGTTCCAAGCTGACCCGTTGATCCTGTTATCAATACATTCACATCGATCGCTCCTTTCTGCACTGTATTAAATATTCCAAAATCACTATGATTATTCACGGCTCAATATCCAAATAATAACAGAATTTATACTGAACCGATTCTATAATTATCCAAAATAAAAAAGGAAGCAAATAAATGCTTCCCCATGACTATTCCCTCAGCCCAAATTGATCAATCTTCCGGTACAGATTGCGGACACTGATTCCAAGCACATCAGCAGCCTTAGTTTTGTTCCAGTTCATCTGCTTTAATGCGTTTTCGATGTGCACTTTCTCGACTTCTTCCAGCGAGCAAAGCGTGGCAGCACTGGGCTGAGCTGCTGCTCCAGCTCTGGCATTTGGCAAAAGCAGGTCCTCTGCTTCGATCAAGCTTCCTTTCGATAACAGCACACCGCGTTCGATCAGGTGGCTCAGCTCCCTTACATTGCCGGGGAAATCGTATTGTTCGAACGCAGCCAGTGCTTCAGGAGACAGCTGTTTCGTCGGTGCCTTTGTTTTCCCAATAAAATGCTCAATCAGCACTGGCAAATCCGCCTTCCGCTCACGCAATGGCGGGATTGTCAGCTTGACGACATTCAGCCGGTAATACAGATCTTCACGGAAGCGGCCTTCGGAAACCTCTTTCTCCATATCACGATTCGTTGCGGCCACCACACGGACTTTAACATGGCGCTCGCGAACATCGCCGACCCGCCGGAATTCGCCTGTTTCCAGGAAGCGGAGCAATTTTACCTGAAGAGCCAAAGGCATTTCGCCCAATTCATCCAGAAACAGTGTGCCTCCTTTAGCTGCTTCCACCAGTCCCTTTTTATCCTGGCTGGCACCTGTAAAAGCACCGCGTACGTGCCCGAATAACTCGCTTTCCAGAAGCTGCTCGGGCAGTGCACCTGAATTCACCGGGACGAATGGTTCTTCGGAACGGCTGCTCCAGTAATGGAGAGCCTTCGCGAACAGCTCCTTCCCTGTCCCGCTCTCACCTTGTATCAGTACAGGAACATCGCTGTCGGCAATCCTCCTTGTCATCTCCAGCACTTCTTTAAAATTGCCACTTTCTCCAATAATGTTGAACTCATTGTGCTTGGCGATGATTTTCTTCATGCTGTCATTCTTTTCTTTCAGACTCTTATTCTCTGCGGCTTTCGCGATAGTCAGCTCCAGCTCTGAAAGATTGTAAGGCTTGGTGATGTAATCGAAGGCGCCGACCTTCATCGCTTCGATTGCGGTATCGATTGTGCCATGCCCTGTTAAAATCAGAATTTCCGTGTCGGGCTGGGTTTTCTTTGTTTCTTTTAACAGCTGGATTCCATCCATGCCTGGCAGCCTGATATCATATACACCGATGTCATAGTCATTTTTCCCCACAAGCTCAAGGGCATCTTCGGCGTTCCCGGCACTGTCTACCTGGAAGCCTTTCCGCTTCAGGCGCCTGACCAAAAGCTCAAGCAAATCCTGTTCATCATCAACGACTAGCAGCCTTGTTGCTGACATCGTCCTTCACCTCCATGAATTTCTGTGCCGGCAGCTGGATTTCGACTGTTGTGCCTGCCCCCGGCTTGCTGTCAATCTGGATCGTCCCGCCGAACTGCTGAATAATGCCATAGCAGACAGACAGCCCAAGACCCGTTCCTTTGCCAATCGGCTTTGTCGTGAAAAACGGATCAAACAGCTTATCCATCGCTTCTTGCGGAATGCCGTGGCCATTGTCCGTAACTTTGATTGACAGGCTAGCCTCATTTCTGTTTGCCAAAACCAGCAGCCTGCCATTGCTCTCCATCGCATCAACGGCATTATTAATCAGGTTCACCAGCACCTGCATCAGCTTCAGGCCGTCACCCTTAATGATTGGCAAGGAATCCTCGATGGCAAGCTCTATCTGGACCCGCTGCTTCTTCAGCTGGTGTTCAACAAGGCTGATGCTGTTTTCAATGATTTCTTTTACATTGATATGGTCATCTGTCCAATCGTTCTTCCGTGAAAAATTAAGCAGATTACTCGTAATCCGTTTACAGCGCTCTGTATTTTCTTTAATCTTTTTCAAATAATAGGACATTTCGGATTCATCCAGTTCCTCGTCAGCTGCCTGGATCCGGTCGATCAAATCCTCGGCGTACACATTGATGGTCGCAAGCGGGTTATTGACTTCATGTGCAAAGCTTGAGGCCATGATGCCAAGCGCGCTCAGCTTATCCGTCTGGATCATTGTCTCCTCAAGCTGCTTCTGTTCGGTGATATCCTCAAGGACAACGAGGAATTCTCCCTCTTCCTCGATTGCATGGTTGAGCGGAAAGACCCTATGCCTGAAAATCCGCTCCCCGCTTGGGCCATCCTTGAACTTCATCACTTCGTCCGCGATTTTATCCAGATCGGGACAGGTAATGGGACAGTTCAGGCATGGAGTGCTCTCGCCGCCAATTACGG
Organism: Mesobacillus sp.; assembly: GCF_057785455.1. Taxonomy (NCBI): domain Bacteria; kingdom Bacillati; phylum Bacillota; class Bacilli; order Caryophanales; family Bacillaceae; genus Mesobacillus; species Mesobacillus sp. The sequence continues at coordinate 6,371 of NZ_JBYNSB010000019.1, read as the reverse complement.
CATAGCACGGAAGCGTCAAGCGCTCATCCTTGAGCCAGCCTTTCAAGATTGGATTCATCCAGGTAATGCGATACTCCTTTGTGACAAGCGCAAGTCCGGCACCAATTCCGTTCACGACGACGCTCAGCCGTTCTTTTTCCTGCTCAAGCTGCCGTGATTTCTCCAGCAGCTCTTTGCTCATATCATTGAACGAATCGGCCAGCTTGCCAAGTTCATCACTCCTTTTCATATGGAGCGGGCGGATATTGCGGCCCTGCTTAAGACGGTTCATTTCCCGGTCAATCATTTCGATCGGCCTGGTAAAATAAAGCCCCGCCCAGACGCTGATCAAACTTACGGTGAGAATCAGCAGGGCAACCGCTCCGATTCCGTTTTGCAGCATCTTGTAAATCGGAGCAAACGCCGTCATTTTCGGCTGCTCCATCACGAGCACCCAATCCAAATCCTTCAGAGTGGCCGTGACGCCAATATTATCGCCTTCGCCGGCAGCACCCTGTTTATGCCACAGCTTGCTATAATCCTGATGGGCAATGACCCGGTCCCTTTCATCCACTAAATAGATGTATGAGGAATGATCCTGGCGCATCGACGAAATTTTGCCAATCATCTTTTGCAGCTGGATCACGACGCCAACCGCTTTTTTTGAATCATTTTCATAAAAAGGAACCGCCAGCTTCATGATTGGCTGACCGTACTGGTTGAACTCCACCTCTCCATAAACCTTCTCATCTGTCTGGAGGCGGAACCACATTTTGTCGGGGAACCACCGCTCGTGCCCGCCCGGCAGATTCAGTTCATAGCGGGACACTCTTTGCTCCACAAAGCCCTTATCATCTGCTATGATGACTTCTTCAATTGATTCGCTTTGCTGCAGGAGCTCATACATCGCGCTGTTTTTTGAATCACCCTGCTTCATGGACACTAGAGCCTGGATCTGCTGGAATGTCTGATGGAAATCGAATTCAATTTCCCGCGACAGGTTTTCGAGCATTAAATTTTGTTTTTCGAGTATCCTGTTTTCAAGGTCCGATTTTACAAAGGAAAAATAATAAATGCTGATGAGCAGAAGCGGAATGGTCGACATCGCCACGCCAAACACAAGCACCTTATTCCTGATCGTTTGTGAATGCAAAAAGTTCATCAGGGATTTCATCGCTTGCTCCCACCCTGCACTTCAGGATAAATCAGCTCAGCTATCGAAAGCAGCCCTTGATTATAACGGACCCCAAGTGAATCCTTTGTCTGCTGGTTGATGACGAATCGAATGCCATCCGGAAGCTCCACTGGCAAATCGCCCGGCTTGTTGCCCTGAAGAATGAGGCTGACGAAGCGTGACGCCTGGTACCCCTGCTCATGGAAGCTAGCACCATAGCTTGCCAGCAGCCCTTTTTCCGCTTCAAAATCATACAGTCCCATCGACGGGACCTTTTTTTCTTCCGTAAGCATTACAATCTGGTTGGTCAGAGATTCAATCCTGAAGCTTGGCAGCACCAGGATGCCTTCATTCTTCCTGATATTTTTCCACAGCGAATCCATGCATTCTTTAGAGCTTGCATCACAGGGGACGATCGGAACTCCTAATGTATTAGCCGCCGCCCTCGTTTCCTTCAGGCTCAGTTTGCTGACCTCTATTTTGCTGTCATAGATGACATGGACCTTTACAATTGCTGGAACCAGCGAGGTCAGCATCTCAAGGCGTTTGCCGGAAATGCTGGCATGGTAATTGTTGATCCCTGTAAAAAGGCCGCCCGGAGACTTGTAATCCTGGATCAGTCCGAGTTCCTTCGGCGCAGCCAGTCCTGCGAAAACAACCGGAATTTCTTTCTTTTGCTGTTCCATTTTATCTTTTAAGGCGACGGTTTCTATTCCGCCCAGCGTAACGATTAAGTCAGGGCCGGAAGCAAGCAGCTTCTCAATTTCCTTGTCTAGTCTCGACTCATCATCCTTCGCATTCAGCACTGTATAATGAAGTTCATTTTTGCCGAAACCCAATTCCTCGAGACCGGCCTGTAAGCCCGCGAACTTTTCAAATCGATTATCGCCAATCATCAGGATTCCAATTTCGGCAGGATCTTCCTCCTGTACACCAATCCAGGCATACAGCGCCGCCGAAACAGCAATCGTCGTAAGGAAAAAGAAATACCATTTCGTTTTCATGCAAGCCGCACCCCAATCTTCTCTTCATCTCCACTATAACGGAAAAAGCAATGTAGACAGCTTGCAAAAAAGGATAATTTTATGAACGTATTCATTCCCAAAAAGGAGAAAGGCGCACTTTAATCGAATATTATCTCAGGTGAGGTGAAAGTGTATGGAATCTGCAATATTTGTATTAGATGTCCAGAAGGATTTTACAGACCTTGAAGCGAGGTTCCCTGCCGCAAAAAATCAAGTGAAACCCATGATTGAAACAATCAATAAGATTCTTAGCAATATTAATTAGGGACATATGCATGTGGTCTACATTGGAAATGAATTTGAGAGGCACCAATTTATATCAAATTGGTTTCGGAAAAATGCTGCTTTAAAAGGAAGTGCTGGTGCACAATTAACTGGACAGCTTATGGTCGTGGGCAATACTTACTTTGCTAAAAATAAAGGCGATGCATTCTCAAATCCATCCTTAGCGGACTATATTCAGGAAAACCATATAAATAATATTATTATTGCAGGATTGTTTGCTGAAGGCTGTGTAACTGCAACGGCAAAAGGAGCTATAAAAAGAGGCCTTACAGTTTATGTGATAGAGGACGCAGTTGCGGGTGCAAATGACCAGAAAAGGGATAAAGCGATTAGAAATCTCTCTTTGTTGGGTGCTAATCTTATAAAATCAAAAGACCTTATTGGATTAGGTGATAAACAACCAAATATTCGAAAATAAATTATATAAAAAAGAGGTTCGGAATTCCCGAACCTCTTTTTATCGAAAAACTGAGATCCCCGAAATGTGAGCAGGGGGCCAGAGCCTTAGTTATCTTTACGCTCCACAGCATGTCCGCCGAATTCGTTTCTTAGTGCGGCAACGACCTTGCCTGTGAATGTGTCGTCTTCCAGTGAGCGGTAGCGCATCATCAGGGACAATGCAATGACTGGTGCTGCAGTTTGCAGGTCAAGTGCTGTTTCGACTGTCCATTTTCCTTCGCCTGATGAATGCATCACACCTTTGATGCTTTCAAGCTTAGGCTCTTTGGAGAATGCATTTTCCATCAGTTCCATCAGCCAGCTGCGGATAACGGATCCATGGTTCCAAACGCGTGATACTTCTTTGTAGTCATAATCGAATGGGCTTTTCTCAAGAATTTCAAAGCCTTCAGCGATTGCCTGCATCATGCCGTACTCGATGCCGTTGTGGACCATCTTCAGGAAGTGGCCGCTTCCCACCTTGCCAGTGTACAGGTAGCCATTTTCAATCGAGATGTCCTTGAAGATTTGCTCAACATGAGCGAACACTTCCGCGTCGCCGCCAATCATTGTACATGCACCGTTACGAGCACCTTCCATCCCTCCACTTGTTCCGACATCCATGAACTGGATGCCTGAAGCAGACAGCTTTTCTGCACGGCGCAGTGTATCCTTGTAGTTTGAGTTTCCGCCATCGATCAGGATGTCTCCCTCTTCTAAATGAGGAATGAAGTTCTCGATTACCTGGTCGATCAGTTCGCCAGCAGGGATCATCAGCCAAATCACGCGTGGCTTTGGCAGCATTTCTGTCATTGCTTTATAGTCAGCGGCAATTTGCGCGCCTTTTGCTTCGATATTCTTCATTGCTTCCTGGTTGATATCATTCGCCACAACCTCATGGCCGTTTTCCATTAAGTTCAGTACAAGATTAAAGCCCATTTTTCCAAGGCCAACCATTCCTAGTTTCACGTAGATGCACTCCTTTTTCGTTATATCCTGATGGTATCAAATTATTTTTCATATGTACATTAAAAAATGAAAATTATTTTCACGAAACATCTCTAATATCTCTTAAACGAAATCGCTTCCCTGATTTTTTGCAGATTGCCAAGAGTCTCCTCCTGCTTCCTTACAGAGACAGCAACATGCAGGACATCAATCAGGCTCAGCTGCACAAGCCTGGAGGCCAGCGCCTCCGAACGGAAATAAGTTTCTCTTGATGTCGTATATAAAACATGGTCCGCTTCCCTGGTGAGAGGCGATTTATAGTGATTGGTAATCGCGATGGTTGCTGCTCCATTAGCTTTTGCAATCCTGAGTGCTTCTATGACATCTTTGTTGCTGCCGCTGTGAGAAATCCCGATGGCTGCCTGTCCCGGACCAAGCAATGCTGCAGAAATGATTTGCTGATGGCCGTCGCTGTGGGCATGACAGTTGATGCCTGTCCGCAAAAACTTGTGGTAGGCGTCAAGCGCGATGGCTGATGAACCGCCCGAGCCGTAAAAATCAATCCTATTGGCCTTGCTCAGGATGTCGACGATTTCCTCCAAAACCTTTGCGTCCAGCAGGTTCAATGTATCCTTGATCGCCTCGATATGGCCGGTGAAAACTTTTTCGGCAAGTGTCAGGACTTGATCCTCTTCCTTGATTTCTTCGTGGATATTCTTGATTGGCTCGACAACTTCACTGGCGAGGGCAATTTTAAAAGCTTGATAGCCCCGGAAACCCAGCCGTTTGCAAAACCGGAAGATAGTCGCTTCGGCGACGGAGCTGTTTTCAGAGAACTCGGTGATCGAAAGATGAATGATTTCCTGAGGATTTTTCAGGACGTAATCTGCGACCGCTTTTTCCCTGGAGGACAATGATGAGTAGATTGCTTTTATTTTTACAATGACATTCTGCGTATTCATTTCATTAGCCATGCGTCCGCCTCCTTTTTGTCGTCTTTATTTTAGGCTCTTTTCTAAAACTTTGTTGCTATTCTATATATTTTTGAAATCTCCTTCTATATGGTTTTAAAGGAGGATTTGCAATAACAGGCTGTTGATTTCCGTTCCAGGCGCTTCGCTTTCCTCGGGGCGGGCGGTGAGCCTCCTCGTCGCTTCGCTTCTGCGGGGTAAAATGGCCCTTCTTCTCAGGCCATTTCTACCTAGGTCTCACCTGTCCCGCTTCATCCCGAAGGAGTCTTCGCGCCTGGAACGAAGAGAAACAGGATCTCAATTCAACATTGGTGAAGGCAACAATCTTTGCGAAAACATCCTTATTTTAACAAATAATTTTCCGGACTATCTATCTTGGATGAAATTTTTTTTCACATGAGCTAAAAAATAGAGCCAAACCGGAGTTGGCTCTGCTTAATCTTCTTGCTGTGTCAAAATGATTGGACCTTCCTTGGTAATTGCGATGGTGTGTTCATATTGGGCAGAAAGCTTTCCGTCCACTGTCCTTGCTGTCCAGCCGTTATTGTCCATCTTCGTCTTCCATTCACCGACATTAACCATTGGCTCGATCGTGAACACCATTCCTTCTTTCAGGCGGGGCCCTTTTCCTGGCAAGCCATAGTGCGGAATATCCGGCTTTTCGTGGATGACAGAGCCAATTCCATGCCCGATGAATTCGCGGACGACAGAAAAACCTTCTTCTTCCACATAAGATTGGATCGCATGGCCGATATCACCAACGCGATTGCCTGGCACAGAAGCAGCAATTCCCCGGTACAGCGCTTCCTTCGTCACATCAAGCAGCTTTTGAGCCTCATCGCTCACCTCACCGACTGCATAGCTCCAGGCCGAATCCGCAAGCGCACCGTTAAGGTTCACGACCATATCGATTGTGACGATATCGCCATTTTGCAGCCCTTCTTTCCGTGGGAAGCCATGGCAAACCTCATCGTTGATACTGGCGCAAGTAGCGTATTTATAATCACGATACCCCTTCTGCTCCGGAGTGGCACCATGCTTTTTCAGATAATCATCAACAAACTGGTCAATTTCCATGGTTGTCACGCCCGGCTGGATCAATGAACGAAGCTCTTTATGAACGGAAGCAAGCAACTTGCCGGCCGCCTTCATATTTTCGATTTCCCGTGCTGATTTTAAAACAATCATTCCGTCAACTCCCTGTTCCATACAGACTGATACCTTATTCTATATTATCTTATATGGGATGTTTCGCAAAATGTTCTTTTTTTATCTCGGGTGAGGTTTTTTCTTTGTTGTGCTTGTTTTATTAGGAATGCTTTTATCCAGAAAAAAACCCTTCTGCCTTCGCAAAAGGGTCTTTCCTATATGCTTTTAAAATCTCTTCAAAATGGTTTTTTAAAGAAGGCTTTGCAATAAAAGGCTGTTGATTTCCGTTCCAGGCGCTTCGCTTTCCTCTGAAAAATTTTGAAAAAGCCCAATTGCCGGCTTTTTCAAGAGCGAATTTTTCTTGGGGCGTGCGGTGAGCCTCCTCGTCGCTTTGCTCCTGCG
>NZ_JBYNSB010000018.1:0-74550 GCF_057785455.1 Mesobacillus sp. | reverse complement strand
CTCAACCGATTCATGAAAAAATTGAATGGCATAAAGTCGAAAGTTTCTGTTAGAAATAACAAGCTTGCGGACAAACTGCTGTCCCTGCATATCCCGGAGTCGCCGATGGCAAGGGTGCCTGTGTATGAGTATGGTGAGCTGAGGAAGGGCGTGTTATGTACGGAGTGCGGGACAATAGTGAAAGATTATTCATGGCCAAGATTAACCTGTTCAAAATGTGGGCTGGAGGAAAAAGCCGATGAGGCAATATTGCGTAGTGTTGCGGAATTCAGGCTGCTTTTCCCTAATCAGTTCGTAACAACAAATATTATTTATGAATGGTGTGGTTTTTTGCTGCCTAAGAAGTTGATAAGGCGGACTTTGATGAGAAACTTTCAGAAACTCAGCAGGGGCCAGTGGACATACTATGTTTAATATTTGTGATTTTAATCAACATGGTCATGCAGATAACACAGCTAGAATATATCAGAGTCACTTCCGAAAGTGAGCTTGTTTGCTATCGGGGTTATTAGGTTAGGACTTCCCTACATTCCTTTTTGATGCCTGGATGGCTCTAAGCAATACTATTAGGACCTTCCTCGCTCTTTTTTGATGCCTGGATGGCTCTAATCCATGCTAGTAGGACCTTCCTCGCTCTTTTTTAATGCCTGGATGGCTCTAATCATTGCTATTAGGACCTTCCTCGCTCTTTTTTGATGCCTGGATGGCTCTAATCAATGCTATTAGGACCATCCTCGCTCTTTTTTGGTGCCTGGATGGCTCTAATCATTGCTATTAGGACCATCCTCGCTCTTTTTTGGTGCCTGGATGGCTCTAATCAATACCATTAGGACCATCCTCGCTCTTTTTTGATGCCTGGATGGCTCTAAGCAGAGCTATTAAAATCATCCCCTACTCATTATTACTAGATGGAAGGCTCTAAAGTTAAACTCTCCAATTAAACTAAGTTTTTCCCGCTGCACTTTCCCTTCACCGTGCATTTATCATTTAGAATTATGCAATACTGGCCATTATACAATTTATGAAGCTTCCGTGCGTTCACACCCTGCTCTTCACTCCTTCCGCCTTGCTGTTATGCGCCTGAAGCCGCTGCTTAACATTGACGTATTTGTCTTGCAAGAGCAGTTCCATGCCGATTGCTGCAAGTGAGAATATGTTTGCGTAATGCTTTTTGACTTCCCATTTTAATTCGTGCTTTCCACAGATGCTGTATTTGTTTACTTCTTCCATTTCTGTGCTCAGCAAGGAAAGCTGGCGTTCTTTTTCTTGCTCGGGCAAGGCGATGATTTCGTCAATTTTTTCAATATATTCGAGGGATCTGGCAATCTTCTCGTTAACCTCATCATGCGTTTTTTGGTCGACCAGCTGATATTTCAGCTTGAAACTATTTAAATTTTTTGCTGATTCATACGTAGACCTTACAATTTCATCTCTGGTCATATAGTCGGTTTCGAAGCTGAGCATATATTTCCATGATGGCTGGGTGATTGCTTTACGGTGGTCTTCAAGCGTGTGGCAGAACTTTTTATACCCATACTTATCGGGATTTTCGAATGCTGGGCTCGCTGGGTCCAGGAATGGCGCAAGCGGAGCGACAAAATAGGATAGTCTTTTATCCAGATTGCAGGCAAGGTGGATTTGTTCACAAACAACATTATCGAGGGCACTTTGATAGTCTTGATGAGGGATGCCCACCATGAAGAATATGTCAATTTTTTTGCAGCCATGCTTTAGTGCTGATTGGAGAGTTTCAATCACCTTAGCGTTTGTACAATTGAATTTGCCATTGTAGCGGCGGATTTTTTCATCATAGGTTTCGAGCGTTAGTTCAATGCTGTACTTCGGAACCACTTTCTCGATTTTTTCAAAAAATTCCTCATTCGCGTATTGGAAAAGCTCAAAAACGAGCTCATTTTTCAATTTAATTTTACCCAGGCGGTCAAAAAATTCATCCACATAGTCCTTCCCTGCCTGGCGAATGTCGTGGAGGATGAAGATCGGTGCCCGGCTGAAGCGCTGGATAAAAACGATATCCTCAACCAGTTTTTTTGGTGATCGCGTTGCCAGTGCCTTTCGATTGCAATTATCCTTGTATGATTGCTTCGAGCCCCCGCAAATCAGGCAGCCCTGTGTACAGCCTTTGGCTGTCAGGATCGCGGTGTTGGGATATTGCAGCCATCCGTTGTAAGGAAGAGGGTCAAGGAAATTCTTATATTTGAATACGGATTTTATCGTATATCTATACCCCGGGATATCAAATTCATCAAGGCTTTCCGGCACATGGCTGAGGGGATTGCAAACGGTCTTTCCGCCGTCCTTCCATGTGAGATTAGGAATTCCGCCAGGCTGATGTGTCCCATTCTTCAGATGGTTAATCAGCAGCAGCATTAATTTTTCGGTAGAATCGCCTCTCATGACGAAATCGATGAAAGGGTATTGTATCAAGTCTTTATGGTAATACGTTGCGGATAGCCCGCCAAAAATCATCGGGGTATCTGGATGGAGCTGCTTGGCGATTTTGGCTAATTCGATACTGCCATGGGCATGGGGCAGCCAGTGCAAATCTATCCCAAATGCTCTTGTCTTGATTTTTCTTAATTTCCTTTCAACGTCAAAACTTTCATCCATCAGCATCCGATTCGCAATATTGATGATTTTTACACGCAGTCCCTGTCGCTCAAGATATTCAGCGATGCTCGTCAATCCAATCGGGTACATTTCAAAAACGGGCGAGGAAGGAACGACGTCACTGATCGGTCCTGCCAGCAGCGCATTTTTCCGAAAATCGTAAACACTTGGTGCATGAAGCAAAACTAGGTCATATCTCACCGAAATCACCTCAAAAAGGATTCATTAAATAAAATTACTGCATGATTACACCTCAATCATATCGCGTATTTCCAGCTCCTCTTTAGGGGAATGCCAACTTTTTTGTGAACGAGGGATTAAATCTAAGTACTATTACCAGGAAAATGTATATATAATGAGGCTTTGACGATTTATGAATATTTTGTTAAGACGTCAGGCTGCTCCAGAGATTAGGAAAAATTCAACTTTTGGGATAGTCAGGGGGGCTCGGCCAGATTAATCATGAAACTAAAAAAGAACTGCTCTTTGCAGTTCCTTTCAAGTTTATTTTTCCTGCTGTACCATCAGTACTTCTTCCTCAACTCTTCCCAGCTTTAGAAGATGGGAATCAAGTCTTCTATGAATGGTCGAGAACTCGATGTTGTTTTTGGATTCTGCCTGTGCCATCATGTCCTTCAAGAATTTTTCAATTTTAGCACTTTGCGATTCTTCCATGCGCTCCAGGGCTTCCTTGATATCGGTTATATCAATCTGGTTCGATGTCACCCGGTGCTCAATACTATCGACCTTTTCAAGGCGTTCAAGCCTTTTTTCAATATGATCAACTCTTTTATTCAAGGATTCCAATGAACTCCCAATCCCCTTTAAGAGGTTTACAATTTCTGAAAAATCCCTTTCCATTGTCATCGTTCATGTCCCCTTTATCCTTTGTTTAATGTAATTTTATCATCATTAATCATTTTGATATGTTACAAAACAGGGAACAATCTGGAATTTTGTTTGCAGATCTGTCACAATATTTCCGTCAGTCTAAATCCAATGCAAACAGTAATTGCTCAGCGTTTTTTCTCGACAAGTTAACCGAGTTCCATTTCCTCTCCGCAGCTTGCAGTTCATTTTTCCGCATTATAAGGAGCTGCTTCAATTCAGGATAGTCCGGATTTAATTGATAAAGCTTAACCAATCCCTCCACCCCCTCATATGAAAGCATATCCAGATAGTAGATATCTATTTTTCCAGTCTCCTTGTAGCGCTCCAGGTTTTGAGTGACGACGAAGCTTTCCAGTTGCGCCGTATTGATTAAAGTGTAAAAAACAATCGATGAGATGATATAGAAACGCAATAACGATAGTTTTTCCAGCCAGATTCTCATCAAAGAGTACCCTAGAATAACCAGCAGGAAAATCATGAATGAGTGGGCCAGCACCCTTGTAAAAGTGAATCCATAAGCTTCTTCGTACATCAAAAGCCTGATAAATGCGGAATACAGCATGATGCCGCTAAAAATCACCAGCAGGGTCAGCATTCCCCGGATTATCATCCCAATTGGCCGCGATCGCATATCAGTAAATGTAATGACTGTCGAGATAATCAGCAGATTCAGCATCGCAACAAACAGCAGTTCAAAAAATCCCCTGCGCGCAAATTCAGCATAAGTATAGCCAGCCTGAAGGGTCTCACTGAAGAAATACTTAAATTGCACAATAACGAACAGAAGGTAAACAATGTTCAGCAATACCAGGACGGTCAGGCTGACAATACTATCCAGGCTCACCGATTTTCCTTTTTCAGCTGCAGGCTTTTCCTCAGGTGTTCCCTTCTTCCTTAAAACCTGGAGCAATCCAAAAATCGTAAGCGCGTAAATAAGAGTAGCTGCAGCCCTGAAAACCCCATCGCTAATTTGGATTGCCGAAAGCCAGCGAGGAAGCAAGCCCACCAGCTCTCCAAATTGCTGGTCTGCTGAAATTAACAGATTCATGATCACAAACAAAAGTGGCAGGGAAATCAGCAATCCTATGAGTACCCTTTTTAGAACCGCAGTTGTTCTTTCGTCAAACCCTCTTCCAGCTAACCTGGGGCCATTCAGTAAAAAGCGGCAGACATACACAAAGGATGCCCAGATTGTTTCGAATATCTTTTTAACGAAAGGCCATTTATGCCAGCTGCTCCCTGATGGATAAACGACAAGCACAAGCTGAATCAATACTAACATCGGAATGGCCAAAATATTGAGTGCATATAAAATCATATTTGATTTCAAAAAGTAGCTTGCTGCCAGGAGCCAAACAGAGATTATCAGCAGCATCCCAAGCTTTCTGTTCACAAATCGAATACTTCGGAAGCGCCAAAAATAGACTCCGTAAAAACACGTTATAAAAACAAGATACGAAATACCGATTTTCCCATGGAGAAACGACCGCTCTGCCAGAAAGCCAAGCCCAAGGCAGATGATAAAAAATAACCAGTCATTCTTTCTCAAGCGTAATATCATTGATAACACTCCTTTTTTATATACATAGAATTACTAGGTATTAAGGTAAAAAAATAGAAGCTAATCTTGATTCCCCCCCATACATAGTAATTCTATGTATGGGGTCAAAAAAATTATACAGATGCCCTTCTTCCCCACCGATAGCCTGCCCAGCAAATAGGATAAAGCAAACCTGTAAACAAAATGCATGTTACGATAAAGGATGGACTTAACAGCGGCTGGAACCAGTCATGCGGTATAATTTTAAACAGTGTGAGATACATCATCAGCATATTAGGTACAATCGAGATGATGAATGTCCTTCTCATCAGCCTTCTGCCCTTATGCCCAAAGCCTTTGCCAATTTCATATCCAAGCAGCGCCCAAAAAATCAGATATAGCAGGATGATGACAAACGGAATCGATGTAAGCCCGTTCCATAAAACTTCGACCCAGACAAGGTCAAAAGCATTATGCAGCCCGGTAAGAACAGAGCCGCCAACGAAAAACACAAGGTTTGCAGCAATAAAAAGCCATTGGGTTTTCTTCGGTGTGACAGACAGCTCCTCCCGCCAGCTTGCCGCGATCTCTTCAGGGCTGCCGAGCCGGTCAATCATTGCTTGTTTGATGTCCTGATCACTTAAATCACTGTCATTGAACTCGGCAATCATTTCTAGCAGATGGCTTTCATACTCAGCTATAATTTGATCCTTTTCAGGGTGCTTTCCCAAGTGGGTTTCAAGCTGGTGCAGGAATTCATTTTTATACTGGATCATTTTCCGATCTCCTGATCACTTTGTTCATGACGTTTACGAATTGCTTCCACTCATTTGTTTTCTCGACGAGGACTGACCTGCCTTCATCTGTGATTCGATAATACTTGCGTGCCGGGCCTTTCTCCTGTTCCTGCCAGTAAAACTCGATGTATTCCTGCTTTTCAAGCTTATGAAGTGCGGGATACAGGGTGCCTTCTTTCACCTGCAGGCTGTGGTCGCTGCGCTTATCAAGCTCTTTTACAAGCTCGTAGCCATACATATCTCTCTCGTTCAAAAGCTGGAGGAGGACAAGTGCAGTACTCCCTTTTAAAAGCTCCCGATTGAACATTTTATTCACCTACCTAGAATTAAAAGGTATCTAAATAAATCATATTGCATCCATCCAAAATTTGCAAGAAAAAATAAACTTATAATTATGGAAAGGAATAAGCAAATAGCCAGAAAGACATTATTAAAGGCAGCCTCCATCAGGCTGCCTCAAGAAACCCATATTATATAGTGACTATCCATTTTACTTCCAAGAAGGTAAACTTAGAAAATACCCATGAATACTTTTGAAGGCTTCATCTTTTAAGCCTACTGCTTGAAGCAATTCACCTTCACTCTGCTGACATAGGACATTGCCTTAATTGCTGCCTGAAGTCGCCTTTAAACCGATGATTCCTATCAGGATAAAAGCCACGAACATCAGCCGTAAAAAGCTTCTTGGCTCACCAAATAATATAATGCCCAAAATGACTGCCCCGGCTGCGCCAATTCCAGTCCAAATCGCATACGCTGTCCCGATCGGCAGCGTTTTGACTGCCATTGATAGAAAATAAAAGCTGATCGCCATTCCGGCTACTGTGATTGCCGAAGGGATTAGTTTGCTGAATCCCTCTGTATATTTCAGGCCGATTGCCCAAACAACTTCAAAAATACCTGCAATGACTAGGAATACCCATGCCATGCTAAACACTCCTTCCTTTTTCACGAAAAAACCCGGGAGATATCGCTTGATATCTCCCGGGTTTTTATCCCTCCGTGTACACAGATATTTCTGTGCGCCCTCTCTCGGACCAGGCCAGCATACTGCGGAACCCTAGAGGACTTTTCATGTAGGAATCGTAACATATTCAAGTAATAGAGTCAAAAAAGAGGATCTCTGTTTACACCTGCAGGACAGGACTCATCTTTGTTTCATACTCATCAGAAGGAAGAGGCGGTGAGTAGTAATAACCCTGCACTTCCAGGCAGCCGAGAGATTTCAATAAATCAATCTGGGACTCATTCTCGACACCTTCAGCAATTACCTTCAGCTTCAAATTGTTTGCCATTGAAACGATAGTTGATATGATTTCCCTGTTCTCCTGAGAGTGGGAAATAAAGCTCTGGTCAATTTTCAAACGGTCCACAGAAAGCTTGCTCAAATAGCTTAGTGAGCTGTAGCCGGTGCCAAAATCATCGATGCTGACTTCTATCCCGATCTGTCTCAAGGCCTGCAGCTGTGCGTTAATGCCATCTTCTTTCTTGATCATGATGCTTTCTGTCACTTCTATTTCAATCATATTTCCTTGCAATCCGTATTCATCAAGTGAATGCTCCATGAATTTTACGAAATCCTCCTGATAGAAGTGAATGATTGAAATATTGATCGATGTCCGAGGTACATCAAAGCCCTGCTCTCTCCATTTTACCAGCTGTCCCAATACCTGCCTGATGATTAATCTTTCAAGCGGCACAATCAGATTGGCTTCTTCGGCAATAGGTATGAACACTCCAGGAGGCACCATTCCGTGTCGGGGGTGCTTCCACCTGGCAAGTGCTTCAGCACCTGTGATTACATTGGTAGAGGCATTGTATTTCGGCTGATAGAAAACCGTCAGGACATTGTTATTAATCGCATTCCGTAAATCATTCTCGAGCTCAAATTTATTCAGGCTGTTATCCACCATGCTCTCATCAAAGAACTGAAAATGGCTGGTGCCTTTTTCCTTTGCCTTATACATTGCCATATCAGCATATTGGAGGATGAGTTCAGGGTCTCCTGTGTCCTCAGGAAAACTGGAAATCCCCATGCTTGCACTTATCAAGAATTCCATTCCTTCGGCAAAGACCGGGGATTCGAATGCATGAACAATCTCTTTGGCTATGGATTCGGATTCGTATCTCTTCGGCGCAACAATCGCAAATTCATCACCGCCAATCCTGGCAATCAAGCAATCCTCAGGAATGACTTCATTGAGCTTCCGACCAATTTCCACAAGAATCTTATCTCCGAATGAATGTCCAAATGTATCATTAATTCGTTTGAATCGGTCAAAATCAAGATATATCACTGAAAAATGTTCATCTCTGTTAAACATTGATGCCATTACTTTCTCCAAATGGCGCCTGTTGGGCAAATTGGTCAATTCATCATGATAGGCGAGGAATTCTATCATTTTATCTGCCTTTTTCTTCTCGGTTATATCTCTTACAATACCAAATGCACCGACCGTTCTGTCCTTGACAATCATCCTGACGGCTGTAATCCTGACCTGGGCAGAAGTATGATTTTCCCTCCTAAGCGTGGTTTCAATCACCTTTGTCTCCCCGCTCAGCACCTTCATAAAATAGCTCTTTATCTTCCCTTCTTCCTCACCTGAAAGCAGCTGTATGAAGTGCAGGCCAGTCAATTCATTTGCAGAATATCCAGTCAGGACTGTGGCCTCTTTATTAACATTAAGGATGATTCCATTAAGGTCTACACGGAAGACAGCATCCGGGTTCTGGCTGAAAAGCGATAAATGAGACTGGACATTTTTCATGATCAGCTTTTCGCCAAAGATGTCCGGCACGAGCATGAATAGCAGGTTGACAGCTGCCATTAAGATGAATGGTCCAAGATATGCATATGCGCCATTCCCTTCCGGCTGGGGGAGCATTGAGGTCAGCACGATATAAGGAATCGCCCCCAGTGCTGCACCCCCGGTAAAGCTGCCAGCATATTTATACTTCCTGAGAAACTCATAAATGTCCTCATTTGTCAGCTGCATCAGCAGTCTTAGCAATGAAAAAGCCGTCGCAAGGATAAATAGATAAGAGAGTGCTAACTTTGTTGGCTGGATTTCGATTGTATCCCTGAATATGATTGAAAAAGCACCAAAATCAGCTGCAAAAATGCCTGTTCCAATCAGAATGCTAGTAATTATGTATTGGGATGTCTGGGCAATTTCCCTTTGCGCCAGACTCAGGGCAGCATAGGACCCGGCCGTGCAAATCCCGAAAAACAATAGAAAATAAAGATAATAATTGCTTGTGGAAAAAGGCACACCTGCAGAAATAATCACAAATAGATGGGTGATCCAAAATATAAGTGCCAGCAATAATGATGACTTGAACAGAAACTGCCTTCGCAGCTCAAAATGCTTTTTTACCTGCCTGCTGATTTCAATCGCCAGCATGCTCGTAATGATTGAAAACACAATGGTCAGGGCCACGTTATTAAAATCAAATATGTAGATATGGGGAATATCCATCCTGCCCCTCGTTTCCTGTATATTTTTCCAGTCATTTCAACAATATTATACAATAATCGCGCTCTAAATTTACCCTTTTATAAGAATATTTTGAAAAGGATGCTTTTTCGTAAAAATTAATATGCTGCGCATGCCAGTTGGCTTGAGGATCTTATATAATATAAGCAGGAACGTGAAATTGCTACAGACACCATAGGTTTTTTTACTATACTCCTGGAATCTTGCTAACTCTCCGCTTTTTTTCAACAAAAGCCTTACGTGAATACGCGTAAAGGACCTTTCCCTGAACGCTTTAGAAAAGCCTGATAAACGATATTCAATTGAACTTTCTTCGATGATTCCCGTCGCGATTCTTGAATCTGCAGCTTGTGTATTGTCCTCTCAGTTTTTATCGGCAAAATCCAGGTTTTTTTAATGCTGGCAACAATAATTGGATATGCGCACATCATTGTACTGAGAAAAAATTTAAAGGGGTGAAAAAGATGAAGAAGAATAAGTTGAGAGGGCTGTTTTCGGTTTTGGCTTTTATCATCCTTGTAATGGGAGGCTATTTGGTGGATAAGATAACTGGCGGGCATCTGTTTAGAGTAGCAGGCTTTATCGGAGGAGCAGCCATTTTCATCTTACTGTTTCCCAAGAAAGCTGAACATGATAAAACTTCGGAAAGGAACTGGCCGGTCATTGACGTGTCCGTTGATGACGTCCGAAAGGCGGTCCGATCGTTTTCAGGGCAGCTGCCGAAGGGCGTCTACCGGACAATCATCGTCAAGGAAGATAACAGTATTGATTTTGAACTGCTAGCACCCTATCTTCATGGCATCCCTTCAGAAAAGTTTTATATGTCGAGGGAAACGTACGATATTTTTTCAGAGAACGAAAAAGAAATTGCCGCAGTTCTGGATAAGGTTCAAAAAGCTGTGGATCTTTATGTTAAGGAGCATAAACAATATCCCGTCATCCAGTTCGATCCGCTGAACAGGGTAGATTATTTCCAGCTCATACAGGCCCGCTGTCTGGTTAACCAGCCCGAAATGGACCTCTACCTGACCAAATATGATGGACTCGTTACCCATATTAAGCCGAAAAAGAACAGTACAGGAATTTGACTAAATGATACTTATCAGGTAAATTCCCAGCAGTAAAAAAATAAAGAAGATAATGACTGATGACAACTTTATCAGCCGGTTTGCCGATTTAAAGGTCTGAGAATTAATATTCCTTCTTACCGCAAAGTAATTAATCGTGGCAAAAAGCAGAATAATTAAACCTACCAGCAAAGAGAATATGCTTACGAACACTGCAATCATATCAGCCGCCTGACTTACAGCCCTGATATTATTAAAATGAAGACTGGATGCCAGGAAGCCAATCCCGATTATGGCAATGGAAGTCCTGACCCAGGCAAGATATGTCCGTTCGTTTGCAAGGTGCTGCTGTATATATTTTGACTCGAGTGTTTTTTCCTCTTCCAATGAGATCACTTCCTTTTTATACCTCTGCATGTATACAATCTTATCATATACTCCCGGTTTATGTTTTACTTTTATTATGCTTCGCTTCCATCCATTTACTACCTGTTTTATCGCCTTCGCTCTATGGGAATAGTAATCCATCTCAAATAATGTGAGGTGGAAACATTGGTTTATCCTCTGCTTGCAATCAAATTGATTATAGGGTTGGCTGCCCTGGTCATTGTTACAAGACTATTAGGAAAAAAGGAAATGTCCCAGGTAACCCCTTTCGATTTCGTCTATGCGATTGTCCTTGGCGGTTTGGTGGAAGAGAATCTTTTTGAAAAGGCACCATCCTCCATATTGGAAATGCTCTTTGGCATAGGCGTCTGGACAATCCTGATTTTCATCGTAGAAAAGGTAACACAGAAGTCAGACAGGCTGCGTCCTATTTTAAAGGGTACTGCCCAGTATCTTGTAAAGGATGGAGAAATCCTGGTTGAAAACCTGGAAAAAGCAGAACTTGAAATGGAACAATTAAAATCCCTGCTCAGATTAAAAGGTGTTTTTTCAATAGATGAGGTCCAAGATGTCATGCTTGAAAATAGCGGCGATATCAGTGTCCTGGTCAAACCAGAAGCACAGCCTGTGACATATAGCGGCCTAAAGGCTGAAGCTCCAAAATTCCGCTCGCCTATTTTTGTTATTGATGAAGGAAAACCTGTCAGAAAAGGGCTGGAACGCCTTGGAAAGAATGAAAGCTGGCTGCAGCAAAAACTGAAAGAAAATGGAATCACCGATATATCCAAGATTTATTTTGCTGAATGGTCTGAAACAGAAGGCTTTTATATTCAGCTTGGCAATAAATAATCCAAAAAATCATGGCATACACAACATGCCATGATTTTTCCTGCTGCAGGTTACGATATAATAAATACAGGAGGATGATTTTATTGGAAAATGAAAAAAAGGAAGATCTTCAGATTGATTTGGATGAAGAAACACTATTCATTGTTTCGCAGACCTTTAAAGCCCTATCCGATCCCACGCGACTGAGAATTTTGCATTTGCTGTTCCAGGGTGAACATTCTGTTAATGAAATCGCAGATAAGCTTTCCCTGCTGCAATCTACGGTTTCACATCAACTGCGCTTTTTAAAGAACCTCAGGCTGGTCAAGTTTCGGAGAGAGGGTACGACCCTTTATTATACTCATGATGACGAACACGTCATTGATCTTTTAAAACAGGGTATAGAACATGCCAGCCACCATTGAGTGGCTGGCCATTATTAATTACACGGCTGATGTGCACATGGACAGCCGTTTTCTTCTCCTTCAACCTGCAGGGTGCTATGCTCAATGCCAAAGTCATCATGAAGCAGCTCCTGGGCCCGGTGCAGGATTCGATCATGCAGCCCCTCACCATTGATTGCTATATGGCCGCTCAGCATCAGTTGGCCGGATGTAATGGACCATACATGGAGATCATGGACATCTGTCACATAAGGAATCTTCATCAGTTCGTTCTTCACATCAGTAACTTTTATGTGAGCCGGTGTCCCTTCCATCAAGACATGGAAGGCCTCCTTTGTCACTCGCCAGCCGCTGATGATAATCAGGATGGCTACAGCAATACTTGCTATTGGATCTGCAATCCCCCAGCCAAAGAAGTAAATCAGCAATGCGGCTGTTATTGCGCCAACAGAGCCAAGCATATCCCCAAGCACATGGAGGAAGGCACTCCTGACATTCAAATTCTCATCCTTATCTCCGCTCATCAATATCCAGGCAGCAATGATATTGACGATCAACCCTATGACCGAAATAGTCAGCATGCCCATACTTTGGACCTCAGGGGGATCGATAAAACGATGATATGCCTCATAGAAGATATAGATTGAAATCAGGATTAATGTAAGTCCATTCAATGCTGCCGCAATGATTTCAAATCGCTTGTAGCCGTAAGTCTTCGATTGTGTCGCTTTTCGTTCTCCAAGCTTCATCGCGAACAGGCTCAATCCCAATGCCGCGGCATCACTAAGCATGTGTCCTGCATCCGAAAGCAGCGCCAGGCTGTTCGTCAAAAAGCCCCCGATGACTTCAACTATCATAAAACTCGCTATTAAAAGAAATGACCAGAATAATGCTTTTTTATTGCTTGTGTGGCTATGGCTATGACCGTGCCCATGACTATGTCCGTGGGAATGGCCATGTGAATAATGATGTCCCATTTGCTTCGCCCCTCTCTCTTTATATGAGTATATGTTCATATATATAATTATGACTCACTCATGTAAATGGTTCAATCTCTTTTTCTAATTTTCCATCCTTATTGGATTAAATACCTTTAATCGCTGGATTTCACACCTATAGATTGAAGTTTTTCGGGAGGGGGATGGTGGAAGCTTTAATAGAATGAGAAGAGAGTGGCCGTTTGTTTTATTGCTGCCCTTTTTCCAAAAACAAAAAAACCGCTGAAATCAGCGGTCTCATAAATACTTTCGATGGACGCCTTTCCCATCATATGTGTACAGCATGGCTCTTCCTTCCACAATCGTCTCGATATGGCATTTTCTTCCCCAGAGTTGATAAATATATGGGAGGACTTTTTCAAGATATTTAATATCCAGTTCGATGCCCTCATAGCCATGCTGGATGTAAAGCTCACCATTTTTCAGATAGTCTCCATCCGTCACAGACAGATATGGGAAGCCTCCGTTCACCCTCATGCTGACAAGCTGATCGCGGACTTGCTCCCAGGCTTTGTCGACGACTTTATACTCGCGTCCCTGCTTTTGGAAGAGGTACATATCCTCTCTCATCACCAGGTCCTTCGTTAAATAGTTGCGCAGGAAGGAGATATCTGATTCGATCTCACGCACTTCAAACATCTTTTCGCGGCCGGAGCCTGGTTTCACACCGCGGCGTTTCATCTCTTCTGTTGGGTTATTGTAGCGCTCCTCGATATCTTCGAAGATTTTTATGCCGAGATAATATGGATTGATGCCTGTTCTGGATGGCTGGACAACTCCTGCATTCAGCTTGGCAAATTCAATGGCTTCGCTGCTTGTCAAATCCATTTCCCTTAAGATCCGCTGATGCCAGTATGAAGCCCAGCCTTCGTTCATGATTTTCGTTTCGAGCTGCGGCCAGAAATACAGCATTTCTTCACGCATCATCGTCAGGATATCCCTTTGCCAGTCTGTTAGGTCTCGGCTATAGCTTTCGATAAAAAGCAATAAGTCCTTCTCTGGCCTAGGCGGAAACTTCTTTTTCTTTGGCATATCCTTATCTTGCGATTTTTTAGAATCAAGCCCCCAAAGATCATCATAGGGAGTCGCCAATTGAGAAGGCCCATCATCACTTTCATCATCGTCTGCCGACCATGAAAGCTTTGGCCGCATCAGTGACGGATCAATATGCTCTTCTATCGCCAGCACTGCATCAAGGAATGATTCGACTGCCTGCTTCCCATGCTCGATCTCATATTTGCGGATACGCTCTGCTGTTGCCGCCATACTCTCGACCATATCGCGCTTTGTATTCTGAAACCTGACATTGTTTTTAAAAAAGTCACAGTGGGCCAGCACGTGGGCAACGATCAGCTTATTCTGGATCAAAGAATTGGAATCGAGCAGAAAAGCGTAACAAGGATTAGAGTTAATGACAAGTTCATAAATTTTAGAAAGGCCAAGATCATAATGGAGCTTCATTTTGTGAAATTGTTTTCCAAAGCTCCAATGAGAAAATCTGGTTGGCATTCCATATGCACCAAATGTATAGATGATTTCAGCTGGACAAATCTCATATCGCATCGGGTAAAAATCAAGACCGAATCCCTTGGCGATTTCGGTAATTTCAGAAATGGCATACTCCAGTGACTTTTGATCTTCCGACACCATCTCTCCCCCTTTCACTTCTTACCACAATGTATGAGCGAAATGGGAGAAAGATGAGCGGCTTATTCAGCAATCAGAAAACTTTACCTCCCTGGTTCTTCTGTAACAGTAAGGGAAAGAAGCTTATTGTTTTTAAGATTATGCGAAATTAGGACGGTAGCAATAATCGGCTTTCCATTTTCATTCACTTTGAATTGGAATGAATCTACGACTTCCTCTTCGCTTTTTTGCTTTCTTCCTACATATAAATAATCTTTCACTTCATCGCCGGGGAAGTCTTCCTTGATCACCGCTATTGCGATCCGCCCATATTTTTCATAATCAGGACGTTGTGCCATCGCACCAAGCAAATTGGCTGAAAGCAAGAGAAGCATTGCTCCCAAGATGGGAATTAAAAGCTTTTTCATAGTGACCACTCCTGTATCATTTATTTTTGTTAGTTTCCTTCACGTGAATTTTGAATATGTATAAATGATAAAACGGTAAAATTACCCTGTTTACATTACAGCTCCCAAAGGGATTAAGTTATACAGGTAAAACTTGAAAATCCCTGTAAACAGGGACGACCAACATTTGCTGAGAAAGTTCCGGCTTCAAATCCATATAATATTATCAACTCCTTATAAGGAGGAACGGGTATGAATAAATCGGATTATGATCGCGCTTTGTATTATACGCACAGATCACAATGGGATAACTTGCTGATCTTGATGGTCAGAACAGAGGACCAATTCCTGGCCAAGAAGATTGAACATTTTCTCCACGCTTACAACTTTGAAAAAGATTATTCTGTCATTGAAAAACGCCTGTATTCTCTGCTTAGATACATCGACCACGCTAACGAAGCCGCCGGCGATGACTTCCTGGAAACCGCTGTCAACGGCTTGATTTAAAAGGGAATTCCACCAAAAAACACGGCCACCTCTATTAAGGTGCCGTGTTTGCTTTTGTCTATTCAAATTTCGCCAATACACTTTTTTCCATCTGACAGCGGATCAAGCAGATGGCGGCTGCTGGTCAACCAGATGATTCCTGACCGCAAACAGTGCGGCCTGGGTCCTGTCTGCCAATCCAAGCTTTGCCAGGACATTGGATACATGGGTCTTGACAGTTTTTTCTGTAATGTACAGGGATGCAGCAATTTCCTTATTGCTCTTGCCGCTCGCGATTTCCTTCAGGACTTCCATCTCCCGCTTTGTCAGATCATCTAGCGGCTGCCTCTCCTGCCTTCGATTCCCGGTAAGATGCTTCATTATAAGGGATGTAGCCTTGGGGTGAAGCTGGTCTTCTCCATTCGTGATTCTCAGGATCGATTGAACAAGTTCATCAGGCTGGATATCCTTGAGCTGATACCCAGAAGCTCCTGCTTCGATTGCAGGGATGACATGCTCCTGGTCTGAAAAGCTTGTCAGCATCATGACCTTGATTTGCGGCATATCTTTTTTTATGATGGCTGTGGCCTGTATCCCATCCATTTCTGGCATGATCAAATCCATCAGGATCAAATCCGGAGTCAATTTACGCGCCAGCTCCACTGCTTCCCTTCCGTTCGCTGCTTCCCCCACGATTTCAATCTGCTTCTGCGTCTTAAGGAAAAATACCAAGCCCCTTCTGACTACATGATGATCGTCCGCTATTAAGACCTTTATAGCCATCCTTCTTTCCTCCCCCTATACTGGAATCTTCACAATGATGGTTGTTCCTTGATTCATTTTGCTGATTACTTCAAGACTTCCGCCCAATGCAGAGGCTCTCGATTTCATGCTTTTAAGTCCGAGTGACGGAAGTTCCATTTGTGGATCAAAATTGAAGCCACAGCCATTATCAGTGATTGTCATGGTTACCAGCTTATTTTCAATTTCCAGCTTAATTATGACCTTCTCAGCCTCAGCATGCTTTTTACAGTTCGCAAGTGCTTCCTGGCCAATTCTCCACAAAGTTTCCTCAACCTTTCCCGGAAGGCTGGATGCACCGGTTACTTCTGTTTCGAGGGGCACAGAAAGCATGTCTGCATACCCGGCAAGTGCACAGATTATGCCATTTTCCAATCCCCGGGGCTTCAGCTGCCAAATCAACGCCCTCATTTCCCCCTGGGCTTCCTGGGCAAGATCCTGTATATAATCGAATGTTTCTTTCACCTCTGGAACAGCTGCCATGGAAGAACCTGCCCTCGCTGTCAGGCTCAGTGAAAATAAAAGCTGGTTGACCGAATCATGAAGATCCCTTGCCAGGCGGTTGCGTTCAGCTGCCAGGGCAAGATCATGCTCCTGCTGTGTCAGCTTTATTCTTTTTATTGCTGTCCCTATTTGAAAAGCGATCGCTTCCAGCAAAGCAAGCTCTTCTGCTTTAAAATGGGTCTTATTCGGCGAGCCGACATTGAGGACTCCAAATTTTTCTTCCCCAGCACGCAAAGGAACAGTGGCATGATGGGTCAAACCCTTTGTATCACCAGTTTTATGCTGGATAGCGTCCTCGATCCTTTTGCATTCAAATATGTTTGTTGCCTTATTCAGGCGTCCATCGTTATAGCGGTCGACACACCAGCAGCCGCCGTGGCACATCGGCTGATATTCATTCAACGAAAGTGCTGGAGGCAGCTCTGCTTTTGCTGCAAGCTGATAGCTTCCCTGTGCATCTATTAAAAAAATCCATCCTGTTTTCAATCCTGTTATATGTAAAAGCTTCGCCAGCACCTCGGGCAAAACACGGTTGAGATCCGTGCCTTCATTGAGCAGCTCGGCAATTTCCTTCAAAATGCCAATATGTGAATCGTTGTTTCTTACCCCTGTCATCTTGATCCCCCCAATATTTATTATAGCTTTTTATGGAAAATTGCGCTTTTGAAAATAGTCTGAAATTTTCTCAGTCAAAAGTTGTAGGGAGATGCAAACACCAGAGGTTATTTCAAATGGGGCTGCGCGGGTCAACTGGTATTAAATCTGTTCCAGCTGGTATTATATCGATCCCAACTGGAATTAAATGTACTCCAACTGGGATTATATTGGACCCAACTGGAATTAACACTAAGCAATCCAATGTTTGCAAAATCAAACGTCCAGTTTGGAAGCCTGTTATTCAGTTTTAACACTCTTTAGTTTATGGTTTAAGGACATATAGTTAAAAATAATCCTATTCCTGATAAAAAAATATAAAAAAATCCGAAGAGATCCTCTCTTCGGATTTAATCTGGTTTTCTTGGAGTTCAAGAATTATCATTAAAGCTTTTTTCTGATCTTTAAGCAATCGGATAATTTTGCACCAGCGGATGGATGACGATTTCATCAATAAGCATATGCTTAGGAGCGGAAGCCATGTAAACGACCGCATTCGCAATATCCTCTACCTTCAGCCAATCATGCTTTTCTGGTAGCCCTTGCTCGGAGTTCGCGAAAAACGTATCGACCATTCCCGGGTTGATTGTGCCGACACGAATTCCATACTCACGAACTTCCTGGGCAAGTGAACCGCTGAAGCCCTGGACTGCGTATTTAGTCGCTGTATAGGCACTGCCATTCGGGATTGAATAGCGGCCGACATCCGAAGAAATTGTAATGATTGTACCTGATTTGCGTTCCTTCATATGGGGCAGGACCGCTTTTGCCCCAAGGAATACGCCCTGAACATTCACTTCAAACAGCCTTTTCCACTCTTCAACTTCAACTTCTTCAGCAAGCTTGAAAAAACCGATTCCTGCATTATTGACTAAAACGTCAATCTGACCGAATTGCTGAATGGTTTTTTCCACAAGGTTCTTGACCTGCTGTTCCTCAGTTACATCTGTCTGAATGGCAATGACATTGGCATAACCCTTTTGCTTTAATTCCTCTGCCGTAGTGTGAATATCCTCAGAACTGCCCGCCACAGCAAGCTTCATCCCCTGCTCTGCAAGCTTAAATGCAATTTCCTTGCCTATACCGCGTGACGCACCTGTTACGATTGCTACTTGATCTTTTAGCATCCTTCTAACTTCCTTTCATTCTGCACACACTTAGTTGCTTGAATCTGTTCATTGTGTTTATAAATTTTTTGCCGCTTCCATCTTGCTGTCTACTACAGCCATGAAGTCCTGCTCTACCTTTTGCAGCTTTTGCTTGCTGGCTTCAAGTGTTTGGTCTTTTACACCAAAGTAGAATTTGATTTTTGGCTCGGTGCCGGATGGTCGAAGGCACATCCAGGTTCCGTCTTCAAGATAGTACTTGATGACATTCGACGAAGGCAAATCAATTTTCTCTTCATTATTTTGGTCATCCAGCCTTACTCCTGTTAAGTAATCTTCCACAGCAATGACTTTCAATTCACCAAGATTCTTTATTGGGTCGGCACGGAAAACGCCAAGTGTTTTTTGAATGAGCTCTGCGCCTTCTTTGCCTTTTAAAGTGAGCGATTTAAGTCCTTCAAGATAAAAACCGTACTCTTCAAAAACACTCATAAGTGCATCATAAAGTGACATGCCCTTCTTTTTATAAAAAGCACAAACCTCGACAGCCAGCATTGCCGCCTGGACAGCATCCTTATCACGGGCGAAGTCCCCGATCAGATAGCCATAGCTTTCTTCATAGCCAAACAAGAACTTGTACTCGCCAGACTCCTCGTATGCCTTGATTTTTTCTGCAATGAATTTAAACCCTGTCAGGACATCAATTGTATCGATGCCGAAAGATGAAGCTATATCCCTTCCAAGCTCAGATGTCACAATTGTCTTCATTACCACACCATTGGCAGGAAGAGTTCCTTTTTCCTTCTTTTGTGTCAAAATATAGTGCAAAAGCAGAGCTCCCGTTTGGTTCCCTGTCAGCACAATATACTCTCCCTCTGGATTCTTGACCGCAATGCCCAGGCGGTCTGCGTCTGGATCGGTTGCGATCAGCACATCCGCATCGATGTTCTTCCCTTCCCGGATTGCAAGCTCGAAAGCCGCATGCTCCTCAGGATTCGGGCTCTTGACAGTCGAAAATTCCGGATCAGGCAGTTCCTGCTCCTTAACAACGGTGACATTTTGATATTTCAATGCTTTCAATACATTGCGGACAGGAAGATTCGCTGTCCCATGCAGCGGCGTGAAAACAACTTTTACCTCAGCTTCATCTGCCAGGTCCGGATTCTCTGATATCGTCAGCAGCTTCTCAAGATAAGCACTGTCAATTTCAGCACCTACCATTTTGATTAAGCCCTTTTCCTTCAGCTCCTGCTCATCCATGACTTCGATCGAAAGCTCGTTCTCAATTTCATTTACCTTTGCGATTACCTCATCCGCACTTTCCGGCGGCAGCTGTCCTCCATCGTTTCCATACACTTTGTATCCATTGTATTCAGGCGGGTTATGACTCGCTGTTACGACGATGCCTGCGTAGGCATTTAGGTGCCGCACAGCAAAGGAAAGCTCTGGCGTCGGTCTTAGTTCTTCGAAAACATATGTTTGAATGCCGCGTGTCGCAAGCGTCTTTGCTGCTTCCATCGCAAATTCCGGAGATTTATGACGGGAATCATAGGCGATTGCAACTCCACGCTGCTTCGCTTCCATTCCGTGTTGCTCTATGTATGCAGCCAGGCCGGCGGACGCTTTACGGACTGTGTACAGATTCATGCGGTTTGTGCCAGCTCCAATTTCCCCGCGCATGCCTCCTGTACCGAATTCCAGGTCCTTATAAAAAACTTCCTCAAGCTGCTGCTCATCATTTCTTATTGCGTCCAATTCTGCTTTAAGCTCTGGATCCAATCCTGCAAATCCCAGCCATCTCTCAGCTTTCATTTTCCAATCCATTGAATGCCCCTCCTGAAGTTAGATTTCCAGCATACAGCTCATTATAAAACAAGATGAGCTTGCTTTGATAAATTTTATTATTTTACATTTCTATATTGAAAAAGGATTTTCCTTTCAATTGCGAAAATTGTCGGCGGATTACTGCCGGATACGCCAAAACAAGAAGCCTGCCGAACCGGCAGGCTTCTTCTAAGCTACTTTTTATAATGAACTCTGTAAATATCATGCCTGCGGTCCTTCAGCTGACGCACTGTGCCATCCTGGCGCTGGCGCCGCAATACTTCAAGGTCGACATCGCCAATCATGACCATTTCGATATTCGGATTCGTTTCGCCAACAATTCCGTCGCGGGCAAATTCAAAGTCTGAAGGAGCGAAGATGCCGGACTGGGCATATTGAATATCCATATTTTCCGTTTGCGGCAGGTTTCCTACTGTACCAGAGATGACAGTATAAATCTGGTTCTCAACAGCCCTTGCCTGTGAACAGTACCGGACGCGCAAATAGCCCTGGCGATCCTCAGTGCAGAACGGAGTAAAAATGATTTTAGCCCCCATTTCCGTGGCGATCCTTGCCAGCTCCGGAAACTCGATGTCATAGCAAATCTGGATCGCGATCTTCCCGCAATCCGTATCGAACACCTTCACTTCATCACCGCGGCTGATTCCCCACCATCTGCGTTCATTTGGCGTGATATGAAGCTTATACTGCTTCTCGATCGTGCCGTCACGGCGGAACAGATAGGAGATATTGTAAATTTCATCGTCATCCTCCTTGACGAAATGCGAACCGCCAATAATGTTCACGTTATAGCGCACAGCAAGATCGGTGAACAAGGCGATATATTGCTCTGTATATTCCGTCAGCTTGCGGACAGCCAGTGATGGTGTTTTTTCATCAAGGAAAGACATCAGCTGTACAGTGAAAAGCTCAGGAAACACGACGAAATCGGAATCTGCATCTGAAGCGACGTCGGTAAAATATTCAACCTGATGCGCAAAATCATCGAATGACTGGATTGCCCTCATCATATATTGAACCACACAAATCCGCACCGGATTGCTCGTCTTGAAGAAACGCTTCGACATTGGCTGATAGTCGACATTGTTCCATTCCATCAGTGTCGCGTATTTATTTGACTGCAGGTCATCAGGGAGGTAATTCGGATTGATCCTCATAAGGGTGAAGTCATTTCTCAGCTGGAAAGAAAGCACCGGATCATAGATCTTGTGTGAAGCAACCTGGCGCACATATTCACGCGGAGACATCTCTTCGGCGTGGAGATGATAATTCGGGATCCTTCCCCCGATAATGATACTTTTCAGGTTCAATTGGCGGACAAGGTCTTTTCTCGCTTCATAGAGACGATAGCCGACTTTCATCCTCCTGAAATCAGGATGGGTCATGACTTCAATTCCGTATAGATTATATCCATCAGGATTGTGGTTGGTAATATAGCCATTGTCCGTCACATCGTCCCAGGTATGGCGATCATCATATTCATCAAAGTTTATGATCAGGCTCGAGCAGGAGCCGACAATTTTCCCATCATATTCAGCTACGAACTGCCCTTCAGGAAAAATTTCAAGATGGCTTTCGAGCTGGTCAAGCCTCCATGGCTCCATTCCTGGGAAGCAGCTGTTCTGCATTTTTATGATTTCATCGATATCCTCATGTTTTGTGTTGCGGATCATCATTTTCTTTTCAAATTTTGATAAGTCCAGTTCCGTCATACGGTCTTACACACCTTTCATTTCACAATGGAAAAATAACTGCCATATCCCTATACCCTTAATCAGTTCAATATATTACTTCGATTTAGCTTCCCCTTTTGCATAAGAAATCAATACTTCTTCACTAAAATTGGTTTTTACTAATGGCTGTTTTCGTAAAGATTGTTGTTAAAATCCAAAAGCCGACTTTAACGTGACAAAAGCTATTTTGTATGTCGGTACTAAGGTGCAAGCTCTTTTCTCTTAATAAGTGTTAAAGTTTGGGAAGAAACTTGTGAAATACAATCCTATTTGTAGTCAAAAGCAACAAAGTTTGAGAAAGGCTCTTTTCTAATACTTTGTTGCTATTCTATATGCTTTTGAAATCTCTTCTAAATGGTTTATTAAAGAAGGCTTTGCAATATAAAGCTGTTGATTTCCGTTCTAGGCGCTTCGCTTTCCTCGGGGCGTGAGGTGAGCCTCCTCGTCGCTTTGCTCCTGCGGGGAAAAATGGTCCCTTCTTTTTCGGACCATTTCTTCCGGGGTCTCACCTGTCCCGCTTCATCCCGAAGGAGTCTGCACGCCTGGAACGAAGAGCAACAGGATCTCAATTCAACATTGGTGAAAGCAACAATCTTTGTGAAAACAGCCTTGAGAAAAGAACCTTACTATTTCACATAATGTTTAATTGAATTATTTTGCTTTATTCCTTAAGATGTAATGAGATGGATGCTGTTATGTTTATATGAAATGTTTTAAAAGAGAATACATTGTTTAGGGGAGAGAGTTGAATGGGACAAGACAAGAAAGATTCAAGAGAGACCTTATTATTTGCCGCCTGGGCCACATCCATCCTTGCCATGTTCGGAAGCCTTTATTTTTCAGAAATAAGGCAGTATGAACCTTGTTTGCTGTGCTGGTATCAGCGGATCCTGATGTATCCATTCGCCTTGATTCTTGGAATCGCCGTTGTAAGGAAGGACTATCAAATTACTTTTTATACAATGGTCATGTCAGGTGTTGGGGCACTCATATCGATTTACCATTATTCACTGCAAAAGGTGCCTTTCATGGCTGACAGCGCAGTAACATGCGGGAGGGTGCCTTGTACCGGGCAATATATCAACTGGCTTGGGTTCATCACTATCCCATTCCTGGCGCTGACGGCATTTGTCATTATCTTTACTATAAGCTTCATGATCTGGAAAAAGACTAAGGAGGCAAAATAAGTTGAAAAAAGTAGCTATATTTCTTTTAGTTATCATCGCATTGTTTGCAGCCCTATTTTTTGTTAATAAGGCTCAAAATCAGGAAAAAGCGGAGGGTAACCCATTTGGCAAGGAATCATTGCATCCTGAAACAGTAAAGCAGCTTGATGATCCTAACTATCAGAATATCATCAAGCCGGACGAGCTTGAAAAGATTATCAAGGATGGCGGGGATGCAACGATTTACTTCTACAGCCCAACCTGCCCTCACTGCGTGCGCACAACACCGATTGTCGCTCCTCTAGCTAAGGAAATGGATGTAGATCTTCAGCAATTCAACCTGCTTGAATTTGAAGAAGGCTGGAATAATTACGGGATTGAATCCACTCCAACCATCGTCCAATACAAAGATGGCAAGGAAGTCAACCGCATTGTCGGCTATCAGGAAGAGCCTGTTTTTGAACAATGGTTCACCGAAAACAGTAAATAAATAAACGAAAAAAACGCCTGCATCTGCAGGCGTTTCATTTTCTCCATTTTACAGTTAAGCCCTTACAAAAGCAGCCGATTCGCCGGCTTTGCATATGCACTGATGTACTCAAGATGAACATGCTTCGAATCAGAAAACTGATTGTAGTTAAATGGAAAACAAATACCGTAATCCGTCAATGTCTGAACGTTCCGGCGGAACATAGACTGATATTTTTCAGGAATATGGCCGGATTCGAGAATTGAAATCAATGTCTGCATGCTGGTGATTACCTGAAAAGCATCCCCAAGTGTACTGAATCGCTCGAACTGTTCCGGTCTTGTATGTAAAACATCAAGCTTTTCAAATTCCTGAATATCCTCATCGCTGAAATACATTGGAAAAATATCAGTATAAAAATACCGGGTCAGCTCCAATATCTTTTCTTCTTGTCCTGGTGTAGACGCAAAAACTATTTTCAATGATGGACCCACCTTTTTAAACCCTTTGTAATCTTCTCGTAATAATATACATCTAGGATAACATATCCGTTCCCTGTAAAAGGATGGTAATTATGACCATGCCTGCGGTAAAAGTTGACAAAATCCGTTTAAATGGAAAGACTAAATGTATATTATAAATACACAAGTCAGGAGAAAAATATGATTCAATCTACAAAAAAAGGCGAATGGTTTGAAATGATCATTCCAGCTGATTGGCAGCAATATACATTGGAATCGCTTTTCAAGGATTTCTGGCATGCTCCCAAAAAATTAGTCCACACCTTTCGCATGGAAAAGAAAGTCCAGATCAACGGAGCGAATCCAGACTGGACAGTGCCGCTCAACAAAAATGACCGTTTGCAGCTGCAGCTATTCACAGAAGAAGATCAGACAGCTGCACCTGAATATAAGCCAGTCGATGTCCTTTATGAAGATGAGCATTTAATTGTTTTTAACAAGCCAGCAGGCATGGATACCCATCCAAACAGTCCTGGACAGACAGGAACTCTTGTCAATGCCGCTGCCTTCCATTTGCAGGCGAATGGCGAGCCAGGACGTCCCCGCCATGTACACAGGCTGGACCGCGATACGACCGGTGCCATTCTTTTTGCCAAGAATGCATTGATTGGAGCTGTCCTTGATAAGATGCTGGAAGACCGTCATATCAAAAGAACCTACCTGGCCCTTGTCGACGGGATCATCAGGCAGAATAAAGGCACCATCGATAAGCCTATAGGCCGTGACCGCCACCATCCTACAAGAAGACGAGTATCAGAATCGGGACAAAGAGCCGTCACTCATTTTAAAGTAGTGGACCGTTTCAAGCAGAAAAATCTTACCCTCGTTCAATGTTCGCTTGATACTGGAAGGACTCATCAAATCCGTGTGCATTTTAGCCATCTCGGCCATCCGCTTGCCGGAGATACGCTTTATGAAGGCAGTACAGATTTTCCAAGGCAGGCATTGCATGCAGCCAAATTGGAATTCATCCATCCGTTTACACAGGAAACTATAATATGCCACGCACCTTTTATCGACCAGCCACCGATTTTTGTTAATATAAATCCTTACGATATTTGAAAAAATGGAGCCGGAAAAATTTCCCGGCTCCATTTTATTTGATTTCTTTATCAGGCCCGCTTATCGAATTTGAATAAAAGTTACCTCCAGTGTTATTGCTGCTCAAATTAATAAGGTTTTGATCTAATCTTAACGAAAAAAATCCTTCCGATTTCTCGGAAGGACCTTTTTTTATTAATGACGGTCAGCTTTACGCATGCTGCGCATTACAAGGCTGACGATGAATACTAATGCAATCGCACCGATCAACGCCGGGATAATCGCAAAGTCAGCAACTACTGGACCCCAATCACCCAAGATTGCCTGTCCAATCCAAGCACCAACGAAACCTGCGATGATGTTGCCGATTACTCCGCCTGGAATATCTCTTCCAAGGATTAATCCTGCTAACCAACCAATGATACCACCGATAATTAATGCCCAAAGAAAACTTAACATAATGTTTTTTCCTCCTTAAGTAGATGTAATTTTATTAACTAGTAGTAGTGCCAAGGGGTGTTACACCCTTTTTAAAGAGTTAACTGCAGTAAATCTGATTGTGAAATAGGCTGAACTGAAATCTTTGCTTCCCGGGAGCTTTTCAGCTTGCTCTAATCTTAACTTACCTCTTTAAAGAAGAGATTAAACCATGTTTTTTCTGCAGTTATTCAAGCAGTAGTTTCTGGGTGTTTTTAATTCGTCCCTTGCTGTTCCTGCTTGTACACCTACATTACCACCATGAAATTAAGTTAAAACCTAATGCGGAAAATTAAGAATTGTAAGCCTTATCTCAGCAGTATACTCTTGGGTTTAATATATCCATTTTTTAAAATAAAAAACGGACCGAATAAAATTCGCTCCGTTCTTCTTTCTATTTGGCTCATTTCTCATACTTGTTGCTATTCTATATATTTTGAAAGAAAACTCCCATTTTTAAAGGTAACCAAATGTTTTTAAAAAAGGATTGTAATAAAAGACTGTTGATTTTCGTTCCAGGCGCTTCGCTTCCCTCTGAAGAATTATGAAAAAGCCCAACTGCCGGCTTTTTCATGGGCAAATTCTTCTTGGGGCGTGCGGTGAGCCTCCTCGTCGCTGCGCTCCTGCGGGGAAAAATGGTCCCTTCTTTTTCGGACCATTTCTTCCGGGGTCTCACCTGTCCCGCTGCATCCCGAAGGAGTCTGCGCGCCTTCCACTACAATCAACAGGATATAAATTCAACATTCGTGAAGGCAACAATCTTTGGGAAACAGCTTTCTATTTAGAACCCCTCGCTATTCATTAAAGCCCTCCACAGAGTAATTCTGGTTGTGAATGGTCTTAATAGCCTTCATTAGAACCATCCACATAAGAATTCTGATCTTGAATGGTCTTAATAACCTTAATTAGAGCCATCCCACATAAGAATTCTGGTGCTGGATGGTCTTAATAACCTTCGTTAGAGCCATCCACAGTAGATTTTTGATGCTGGATGGTCCTAATAGCCTTCGTTAGAACCATCCACAGAAGATTTTTGATGCTGAATGGTCTTAATGGCCTTCATTAGGGCCATCCACAGTAGATTTTTGATGCTGGATGGTCTTAATAGCCTTCGTTAGAACCATCCACAGTAGATTTTTGATGCTGGATGGTCTTAATAGCCTTCATTAGAACCATCTACAGAAGATTTTTGGTGCTGAATGGTCTTAATAGCCCTCATTAGAACCATCCACAGAAGAATTCTGGTGCTGAATGGTCCTAATATCTTCATTAGAACCATCCACAGAAGATTTTTGATGCTGAATGGTCTTAATAGCCTTCATTAGAACCATCCACATAAGAATTTCTGGTGCTGAATGGTCCTAATAGCCTTCATTAGAGCCATCCACCGAAGAAAACTGGTGCTGAATGGCTTTAATAGCCTCCATTAGAACCATTCATCGAATAAATCTGGTCCTGAATGGTCTAAATAGCCTCCATCATCAGCTGGCTAAAAATTAAAAATCAATATGGTCGGGGTCTGCACCAAATCGCTGGTCACGGTTCATTCTATTGATTGCTTCCATATCAGCTCCGTTCAGTTCAAAATCGAATATCCCTGCATTTTCGATGATCCTCGCTGGTGTAACTGACTTCGGAATAGCGATCACTCCATTTTGCAGATGCCATCTTAAAATAACCTGGGCCGGTGTTTTCCCCTTTTGTTCCGCTATCTCGTTTAAAACGATTTCATCCAGGAACCTTCCTCTTGATAGCGGTGACCATGCTTCCACCTTAATGGAATGTTCGCTGCAGTAATCCCGGAGTTCTTCCTGCGAAAGCAATGGATGCAGTTCGACCTGGTTGACTGCTGGTTTTTCATCACAATGAGACATCAAGTCCTCAAGATGATGGATTTTAAAGTTGCTGACTCCGATCGCCCGGACCCTTCCATCTCGATATAGAGTTTCAAGTGCACGCCATGTGTCCAGATACTTCCCTTTAACAGGCCAATGGACCAGAAAAAGATCCAAATAGTCCAACCCAAGCTTTGACATGCTTTCATCAAATGACTTCAAGGTCGTATTGTAGCCCTGTTCTGTGTTCCACACCTTGGTGGTGATAAAAAGCTCTTCTCTAGGTATACTGCTGTTTCTAATGGCCCTCCCTACTCCCTCTTCATTTTTGTAAAAGGAAGCAGTATCGATAAGACGATATCCGGCATCAAGCGCTGTATGAATTGTATGTTCAATTTCCCTTCCTTCCTCCACCTTATAAACGCCAAGACCTAAAAGTGGCATTTCAACACCGTTATGTAAAACTGTTTTGCCATGTATACCAGCCATTTCCGCACCTCTTTTACACCTATTTTATAGTAGATGCTGGCAAATACCAATTAAAACGGCTGCCATAATCGGCAGCCGCCAATCTATATAAACGGCTTTAGCAAGCCGAGATTTTCTCCAGTTTCACTTGGTAGTTCTCAATTTCCCGGCTAAATTTTGTCCTAAACAGAAGGACAATTCATTTTTAAAAATTGGGCTTATCCTTTTTTGCAAAAGTTTACTTCATATAAGAAAGAGGAATACAAAGATAAAGTTTTTTGCAATTGTAAAGAACTCAATAGTGGTTTTATTAAATTTATGTAAATTTTTCAGCAAACATCTTCATATTTCGACATCTTTAAGCTAAAATTAATCTCGCTCTAAAAATTTTGGAATTAGAATAATGTGGGGGTAACATTATGGTCTTCAAGAAAAAGGACAAATTCGCAGGGTTGCTTACGGATATTTCCGTAAATCTAAAGGAAAGCAGTGAATACTTCGCAGACTTTAAGCTTAACAATGCAAGTGATTTAAAGATATTCACAGAAAAAATGAAGGATATGGAAACGAAGGGTGACAATATGATCCATGAGGTCATAATGGAACTTAACAACGCCTTCATTACTCCGATTGAACGAGAAGATATCCTTGCCCTTTCCATGAGCATGGATGATGTGCTTGACGGCATGGAGCATTGTGCCAACCTGTTTGATATGTACTCAATCACAAACGCTGACGAATTCATGATGCAGTTTGTTGCCGCGATTAAGAGCGCTTCTTTTGAAATCGAACAAGCAGTACAACTGCTGACGACTAAAAAATTGAAGCAAATCCGCGAGCATGCAATCCGGATCAAAGATCTTGAGTCTAAGTGTGACGGAGTTCTTCGCCAGTCTATCAAGCATCTGTTTTCAGTAGAAAAAGACCCAATCAGAATCATTCAGTTTAAGGAGATTTACGAAGGTCTTGAAGAAATCGCAGACAGCTGCCAGGATGTTGCCAACACCCTTGAAAGCATTGTCATGAAAAACGCGTAAGGAGCCTGAAAAATGGATGGAGTATTTATAGTTACAATATTGATTGTCATCGGTGCGCTTGCATTCGACTTTATTAATGGCTTCCATGATACAGCCAATGCAATTGCCACTTCTGTTTCAACGAAAGCTCTGAAGCCGCGTCACGCTATCCTTCTGGCGGCAGTCATGAACTTTGTCGGTGCGATGACCTTTACTGGAGTAGCAAAAACAATTACAAAGGATATTGTTGATCCTTT
The DNA here is from genome assembly GCF_057785455.1 of Mesobacillus sp. Classification (NCBI taxonomy): domain Bacteria; kingdom Bacillati; phylum Bacillota; class Bacilli; order Caryophanales; family Bacillaceae; genus Mesobacillus; species Mesobacillus sp. The sequence continues at coordinate 45,101 of NZ_JBYNSB010000018.1, read as the reverse complement.
CACACTTCAGAATGGTTCAATCGTCATTTTAGCTGCTTTGATCGCAGCTATTTTCTGGAATCTCTTGACCTGGTATTACGGTATACCAAGCAGTTCATCACATGCTATTATTGGCTCTATTGCCGGTGCTGCTCTGGCGGCGGCAGGATTTAGTGCCCTTAATTACACAGGATTCTTGAAAATACTTCAAGCCTTGATTATTTCACCCTTGCTTGCCTTTAGTATAGGTTTCATAATTTACAGCATTTTTAAGGTCGTCTTTAAAAATAATAATCTAGCACGTACAAACAGAAATTTTCGTTATTTCCAAATCGCCACTGCTGCATTACAGTCTTTTACACATGGAACGAATGATGCACAGAAAGCAATGGGGATCATCACGATGGCCCTGATTGCCAATAACTATTTGACTACAAGCGATATTCCTTTTTGGGTTCAGTTCTCCTGTGCCCTTGCAATGGGTCTTGGCACTTCAATCGGCGGCTGGAAAATCATCAAGACTGTTGGCGGCAACATCATGAAGATTCGCCCAGTAAATGGAGTTGCAGCTGATTTAACAGGTGCGCTCGTTATTTTCGGCGCTACTTACATTCATTTGCCTGTAAGCACAACGCACGTTATTTCATCTGCCATTCTTGGTGTGGGTTCAGCACACCGTGTAAAGGGCGTTAAATGGACAACCGCACAGCGCATGATCATCACTTGGGTCATCACGCTGCCAATCTCGGCAACGGTCGCTGCCATCTCGTACTTTATCCTGAATGCTATTTTTTAATAAATCAAAGAGCCCATGGCGCAATGCCATGGGCTTTAGTTTTTGTTTCTATTTAATATTATCAATCGCGCCGATCAATCTCTTTTCAATATCTGCGGCAATAGCCTGCAGTTCTTCATCTTCTACCAGTTTGATCAGGTCGGTCGGTTTTGGCAGTCCAACCTTTGTTGTTTCATTTTCTTTATAGACAACAATTTTGCATGGAAGGAAATAGCTTACGAGCGGGCTTTTTTCAAGAACCCTTTTTGCTTCATGCGGGTTGCAGACTTCCAGGATGATGTATTCACCATTCAGGTCCACTCCCTTACCTGCAAGTGTTTCTTTCATATTCAAAGACCACAGGACCCCAAACTTCTCTTCTTTAAGGCTTGCTTCCAGTGCGGATACTGCCTCATTCATTGACTTATTTACTTCTGCTGTATAATGGAACATTTCAATCTCTCCTTTATGTAAGGCGTTTTTATTAAGGCTCAAGCAGCCTCATCCTAGAACAGTACCTCATTTAATCCTTAATTAAACCGCTATAGGTATTATTATTGAGTCATAAAGGAAAACCGCCGTACACTAATTTGCATAACGGCGGCTGAAAATCTGGGATTATGGCCTTTCCTGAAGCTCTGAAATTTCTACTGTCGTTCTTTCCTCCAGCGGGCCGCGCAGGTGGACTGTCGCAGTTCTTCCATCCTCAATCAGCTGGTCAATCCATACTGACGCCCCGTTATAGACAACATCAATTTCAGATGAAGACGATAGTATTTGCTTCACACGTTTTACATCCATCTATTCATACCTCCACGGTTAAATTCACCTGTATTTTCTCTTTAAACTTTTCTTTTTATTCAATGTTCCTTAAAAATGCCTCTTATTTCGATCATGCTGCCCCATCGCTGTTTCTATACGTTACAATGGAGAAAAGAAAAAGCTGCAAGCCAGCTAATTTAGCGTTGGGAGAGGGTATTATGCCAGATTGGTCATATCATCCTTTATTTAAGCCGTGGCTGTCCCGATTGCCCGGAAACCGCGGGCGTGAATTCATCCATAGAGGAATGTCGTCGATTTCGCGGATTCCAGGAGGCAGCAGGTTTATCGAGTTTCTCGGCCATATGACTCCATCTGAAAAGTTATCGAAGGACCTTTTTGGCCTCCACTTTCCAAGTCCTGTCGGCCTGAGCGGAAAAATCGATCCATCCCTGTCCGGGATTGACGCTTTTCCGCATCTTGGTTTTGGATTTATTGAAATCGGTCCCGTTTTCTATTCATCATCAAGGCCAACCTCAGCAGTAACTGTTTCTGAAAAAGACCAGGCACTGATATCTCCAAAAGGCAGAATAGAAACACCAGGGCTTCAAAAAACCATCAGTAAGCTGGAAAAATACCAGAATCCGGATGTCCCGATAATTATCAGGATTGGTGAGCTCGATCTTGTTCCTGAAAGAATTAAATCTTACGGGAACTTGTTTGCAGTAGACATAAATCTTTTACACAGCAGGGAAGAATTCGCTGTTCTTGCCGATGCGCTTGATGGCAAACCGATACTGTTAGCTATTAAACATGGGCAGACTGCGGACAGCTTAGGTAAGATTTTGGAATTTAGTAAACTAGCCAGTGGAATTATTCTTGAAGAAGAGTCCAATTATGAACAAGATAAACAGATGACACCTTTTAAGCAAACAGAGGAAATGATTCGGAGTATCGCTTTTCTCAAAAAAGAAACAGATCTGCCAATCATAACATCTGGCGGAATTGTTGAGCCTGCGGATGCGCTTAAAATGTTCTCGGCTGGAGCAGAGCTAATCCTGCTGTCTGGAGGCTATGTTTCATCAGGTCCAGGCCTGCCAAAGCGGATCCATGAGGCTGTATTGGACCATCAGGAAGATGATTCCCCGGAAATTACAGGATGGATTTGGTATTGGCTGTTTGGATTGCTCATCCTTCTTGGCGGGGCCGTCATCCTGTTTTTCAGCTTCACTCAGGTTATCCTGTTCTATGACGAGGTTTTCTTGAGGATGAGCCGAATCGAATTGATGGCCTTCAATCCTAACCTGTATCAATTCATGTCCCATGACCGGATGACATTGGCCGGGACGATGATATCAGGCGGTTACATCTATATGCAGCTGGCGAGGCACGGAGTCCGCCATGGAATCCACTGGACGAGAAGAGCCTTCAACATCGCTGCGATCATTGGTTTCCTGGGAATCCTTCTGTTTCTTGGATTCGGCTATTTTGACTGGCTTCATGGACTATTTTGGCTGATCCTCTTCCCTCTATTTACAAAGGGATTCAGGGAAACCAAAAGGGCAGTGCGTTCTCCGTCTTCCAGGAATCGAACAAATCATAATGCCTGGAAAAAAGGATTATACGGGCAGCTTTGTTTTGTCTTGCTGGGATTCGCTTTTATGCTTGGAGGGATTGTGATCTCAACCATTGGTTCCACATTTGTCTTTGTTGATACTGACCTCCAATACATTTGCATGACCCCTGACCAGCTAAATGAGCTTAACGAAAAGCTCATTCCCGTCATTGCTCACGACCGGGCTGGATTCGGGAGCGCTCTGCTGAGTGTCGGGCTCCTGGTATTAATGCTTTCCTTATGGGGCTTTCAGGAAGGGGCAGCATGGATGTGGAGAACTTATCTTTTTGGCGGTATCCCAGCATTCACGACTGGTATTTTTACACATATTTATATCGGTTATACAGATTTCATCCACCTGCTTCCAGCTTATTTCGCATTGCTGCTCTATATCATGGGACTGTGGCTCTCAAGGGAATTTTTCACCAAAAGGCACACCTGATTGTCTTGCATCAACCTGCAAGTGAGCATGCGGCCATTCTGTATGTATCTAATATTGTTGGGAATCATAAAGAAAAAGGACTCGAATCTTGAGTCCTTTTTTTCTTAGACAATTTTCATTGGGGCAGGATTAATTTTATACTTGTAAAATGCGTTAAAAACGAATATTATATTATTTGTGTTTAAAATCGTTCGTATTTTTGGAGGAACTTTAATGTTTAAATTGAAAGAGAACAACACGAATGTAAAAACAGAAATGATGGCCGGAATCACCACCTTCTTTACGATGGTATATATTGTGGTCGTCAATCCAATTATATTGGCAGATGCAGGTGTTCCATTTGAGCAGGTATTTACTGCTACTATTATTGCTGCTGTTGTGGGTACACTTTGGATGGCCTTATTCGCAAACTATCCGATTGCCATCGCTCCTGGCATGGGGCTCAATGCTTACTTTGCATATTCCGTAGTCGGAAACCACCAAAATATTACTTATGAAACTGCCTTTGCTGCAGTATTCATTGCGGGTTTAATTTTCGTCATCTTATCGTTGACGCCTTTCCGCGAAAAGCTTATCGAAGCCATTCCAGTAAACTTGAAGCATGGGATTACTGCAGGGATCGGTCTTTTCATTGCTTTTATCGGATTGCGCTTAACAGGAATCATTGCTGACCATCCGACAAACCTGGTTGCGCTTGGCGATCTTCATTCACCATCTGCATTGCTGGCACTGACAGGCCTTGCAATCACACTTATTTTGATGGTGCTTAATATTAATGGTGCACTATTCTTTGGAATGGTGATCACCGGACTTATTGCGTTTTTCACCGGACAGTTGAATTTTGACCAGGGCTTCATGTCTCTCCCTTCACTGCCTGAGGGAATGATTGTACTTAATCCATTGACCGCCTTGATGGATGTCGTTCAAAACAGCTTATACGCTGTAGTCTTTTCATTCATCCTGGTCACGATTTTTGATACTACAGGTACGATGATCGGGGTAGCCCACCAGGCCGGCCTGATGAAAGGCGATTCAATGCCTAGAGCAAGGGAAGCTTTATTGTCAGACTCGGTTGCCACTGCTGTTGGCGCAATGTTTGGCACAAGCCCGACTACTGCTTATATTGAGTCCTCTTCTGGCGTAGCCGCCGGCGGACGTACTGGCCTGACTTCGCTTACAGTAGCAGTATTATTCATTGCTGCTGCATTCTTCAGTCCGTTAGTTGGAGCTGTCTCAGGCCTTTCGGCAATCACTGCACCTGCCTTGATCATTGTCGGCAGCCTGATGATGGGCAGCATTTCAAATATACAATGGGATCAGCTTGATGAAGCATTCCCGGCATTTCTGATCATTTTAAGCATGCCGCTTACTTCAAGTATCGCGACTGGTATCGCATTGGGCTTCATCTCTTACCCATTATTGAAGATTGTGAAAGGCAGATGGCGCGAAGTTCATCCATTGCTCTATATTTTCGCAGTGCTGTTCTTCTACCAGCTTGCATTTTTACCACATTAATTTGCTGGCTCGCTGAAAAGCGGGCTTTTTCTTTTTTCAGGAGAGTTATCCTTCCTATAGTGACTCTTCTTTTCCTGCAGCATCGTTCTAATGCTTGTCTTTTTCCCATAAAAATAGTGAGAGAGAGTGCATGCATTAAAATGTGCTCGGTTTTGGACAAGGCAGGTGCTTTGAAGAATGGCAGGAAAAATATTCGCTGTATTGATCGGGAGCCTACTGCTTGGTATTGGCGTAAATGGTTTTCTTGTGCCCCATCATCTGCTCGACGGCGGCATGATCGGACTAGGCTTAATCATCCATTACTTTTATGGTTGGCCTACAGGATTGACCATCATTATATTGAGCATCCCTCTGTATTTATTGGCATGGTTTCTTGAGAGAAAGTATTTTTTTCACAGCCTTCATGGATTGATGGTATCCAGCTTATTTATTGATTTATTCGCACCAGCTGAAAAAGGATTGAGTCTGGGCATTTTGCCAAGCGCGATCCTCGGAGGAGTTCTAGTAGGCTGCGGAATAGGATTGATGCTCCGGCATGAAACAAGCACCGGCGGAACCGACCTGCTGGCACAATTGATAAATAAGTTTCTGTCTGTCAATGTAGGCATCTTGATTTTTATTATTGATGGCGTGGTTATCATATCCGGGCTCGGGGTGATTGGCATGGAGAAATTCGTTTACTCGCTTTTGACTATCACTTGTGTGGGCTTGATGACTTCATTATGCGTGATTAAACGGGAGCAATTGACTTAAAGTTTAGTAAAATGTTTTTCCACATTCAAAACGCCAGCTGTGTTTCTTGCTGGCTCTCGTTGTAAAATTCACCTTAGATAAAGATCAAAAATCCCTACATTTTATTTTAGATTGTAAGGTAAAACAGGGCTGCTGATTTCCGTTCCAGTCGCTTCGCTTTCCGCGGGGCTGGCGCTGAGCCTCCTCGTCGCTTTGCTCCTGCGGGGTCTCACCTGTCCAGCTGCGCCCGCAGGACTCTGAAAAGCTTCCTCGAATGGACCCACGCACGATGGAAATGCGATAGCATTTTCAGAGGAGTCTACGCGCCTTCCACTCCAATCAACAGGACTTTTAACAAGAATACAACTGCTTTTTATACACTTCTTTTATAGACAAACTAGCCAGCCAAAAATATCTTTGGCTGGCTTTGTTGTGATTTGATTTAATTAAGCTTCTGCCTCAATCTTCGTGTTCATATCTCCATAAACAGCAGGATCGATTTCTTTTGTGATCCGGCTGGTGAGGATGCCTGATGTCATGGATCCGCTGACGTTAACGGCTGTTCTGCCCATGTCAATCAGCGGTTCAATTGAAATCAGCAAACCGGCAAGGGCGATTGGCAGATTCAATGCAGACAGTACAAGCAATGCTGCAAAAGTAGCTCCGCCCCCGACACCAGCAACTCCGAATGAGCTGATGGCCACTATTGCAATAACCGTTGCGATGAAGGACGGCGTTAGTGGATCGATTCCGACTGTCGGCGCAATCATGACTGCTAGCATGGCAGGATAGATGCCGGCACAGCCGTTCTGGCCGATCGATAATCCGAACGAGCCTGCGAAGTTGGCAATTCCTTCAGGTACACCAAGGGAACGCTGCGTTTTGATGTTCAATGGCAATGCACCCGCACTTGTTCTAGATGTGAACGCAAACGCCAGTACAGGGAATGCTTTTTTAATATATGTGACCGGATTCAAGCCGGCGATCGTCAGCAGCAGCAGATGTATTAGGAACATGATGGCCAGTGCTACATAGGATGCAAGCACAAACTTGCCAAGCTTTAGGATGGCATCAAAATCGCTCATTGCCACTGTTTTCGTCATTATGGCCAGGACCCCATATGGAGTAAGGCGCAGAATCAGCGTTACGACTCTCATGATGACCGCGTAGAATGCATCAACGATTTTTGCAAAAAGCTCTGCCTGTTCTGGTGACTTCCTTCTGACTCCAAGATAGGCAATTCCAAGAAATGCTGCAAAAATGACTACTGAAATTGTTGAGGTCGGACGTGCACCAGTGAAGTCCAGGAATGGGTTCGCAGGCAGAAGGTCAAGAATCTGCTGCGGCATTGTGCGCCCTTCAATTCCTCCATATGTTTGCTCCAGCTGTTCCGCTCGAGCCTGCTCAGCATCCCCCTGTGTGATTTGTACAGCCTCCAGGTCAAAGCCAACTGCTGTGGCAATCCCTACTGCTGCCGCAACAGCTGTTGTTCCGACCAGCAGCCCTAAAATCAGGGTGCTGATTTTCCCAATATTGTTCGTCAGCTTTAATTTTGTGAATGCCGCCAAGATTGAGATGAATACAAGCGGCATAACAACCATCTGCAGGAATTTTACATAACCGCTTCCCACGAGGCTGAACCAGTCAGCGCTCTTGGTGATGACCTCTGAGCCTGCACCATACGCAAGCTGCAGAGCAAAGCCAAATGCAATACCGATTCCAAGTGCGATGAACACCCGTTTGGAAAACGATACATGTTTTTTCTGCAGGTAAAATAAACCGGAAATGATGACTAGTAAAATAGCAATATTTAAAATTACAAGACCAGTTGTCACTCACTTTCCCCCCTAATTCTTTCTTAATGAATTTCTCTGTTAAATCAGGCTGATGATTTCCGTTCCAGGCGCTTCGCTTTCCTCGGGGGCGTGCGGTGAGCCTCCTCGTCGCTTTACTCCTGCGGGGTCTCACCTGTCACGCTGCATCCCGCAGGAGTCTACGCACCTTCCGCTCCAATCATCAGCAGTTAAATAAATTAACATTAGATTAAAACAGAACTTAATGAAAAAATAATATTACATGTATTCCAATAAGTCAACTCGGAATTAAAATTCCTCCTTTTCTGAAGAAGTTTATATATAGATATTTATGTTTCGATGGAAAGTTCCATGCCAGTGAAAAATTTCACCTTGCACCTTTGCCCTTCGATGATTATACGATAATAGCAACGCGACATCAGACTTCAAGGGAGGATGTACTTTGACTGCAATAATTATCTCGCTGGCTTTGTTATTCTTGCTTGTATTTTTCATGATGGGTTTTGTCTCCCTTTCCAGGAGGGCAGCAAACACTTTTCTATATTTCATCCTTGCAGCAGTCAGCCTGTTACTATTGATTACTGTCCTATTTTTCAGCGCCAGCCTGGAGACTCATGCATTCCTCTATTTTTGGCTTGAATTGTTTAACATGTCTCGCTGAAAATAAAACAAAACAAAAAGCCATCATTTTTGATGGCTTTTGATATTACATGACTTTTAAAATGGCTTCTATTTCTTGTTTGTTATTTTCAAAGCCGATCAAAACCTTTTTTTCTTTAATAAACATAAGCTTTGTGCTTGTAAAAACAAAGGCCGGAACGATGATCGAGCCTGTCATTTCCTTCATCAGTCTTTCTTTTTCAGGCTGCCCCTGGACATTGATTTCCTCATACGGGATGTTGCGCTGCGAAAGGAACTCCTTCGCTTCCTGGCAATCTGTTCACATAGGTCTGGTGAAGAGTGTCAGCGAGTTCTTTGCCATGAATATGCCTCCTCTGCAAATACTATTATCGGTATATCTTCATTATAAAGAAAACATGAAGATTTGCGAACCTGAGGGACAAAACAAAAACGCAGCTGCCAATATACTTTCTCTAGCAAAAAAACTTAAAAGAGCAGTGCCTGTACATCTGTGACAGTATTCCTGGCAATGAAACTTTATACGCCTTCTGCTGCCGGCAATGAAACGATAAAGGTGCTTCCTTTGCCGTATTCAGACTCTATCCTGATATCACCATGATGGACTTGGACAATTTCCTTTACGATTGCCAGGCCAAGCCCGGTGCCGCCGATCGATCTTCGGTCGGTGTTATCGACCCGGTAAAACTTTTCAAAAACCTTGTCAATCGATTCAGGCGGGATGCCGAGGCCTTCATCTTTGATTTCGACATTAACCAGCCCATTTTTCTCATAAACAGCAATTTTCACTTCCCCACCCTCAGGTGAGTATTTAATGGCGTTATGGATTAGATTGGTGAATGCCTGTCCCAGCTTCTCCTTGTCCCCGGCAACTTTGTCACATCCGCCGGTGAACTCAAGCCGAACTTCGTGTTTATCTGTTTGTACCTTCTGCAAATCAATTACATTTTTTATGATTGGCAGCAGTTCGAGCTCTTCATTTTCATACGATTGTTTTCCTGCTTCCATTCGCTGGATATCAAGAAAATCGTTGATCAGGGCCGTGAGACGTCCAGCTTCATTGTATATCGTCGTTAAATATTTCTTTTGGCGATCAGGTTTAAGGTCCCTATTCATGATCAATTCTGTAAAGCCTATAATGCTTGCAAGCGGTGTCCTAAGTTCATGGCTGACAGTGCTGACAAATTCAGATTTAATTTGATCCGCCTCAAACTCTTTTGTGATGTTCCGGTGGACAAATATTGTCCCAATCCTGGTGCCTTCATGGAACAGCCCTTCACAATATACTTTGAACACCTGTCCGTTTTTGTTTTTATAAATATACTCCGTATCATCGCCAGAACAACCACCTGGGCTGAAAATCTCCTGTCTCAGGAATTCTATGAAGCCTTCTGGTCCTTCAATGTGTCTGCCAAGCAATCCGCTCCATTCCTCCCAGCTGCAGCTTTCCATTTCCTGCAGCCTTTCGGGGCAGCCAAACAGCTCGCAAAACTGCTTATTGACCTGAAGGATATCTCCTTTTGTATCAACGAGCTGGACCCCTTCCTGGATTGTATCTAGAATATCCTGGTTTAGGCGCCTTGCCTCTTCGGATTTTTGATACAGGCTTATTTTATCCAAGGCTATGCCGATGTTTTTGGCAAGGGCTTCGTATTCGTCCATTTTTCTCGTCTCAAAAGGAGCAGTGGTACGGCTGAAGGCCATGATGGCTACAAGCTTTTTCCCGGCTAAAAAAACAGGAAGATATAAATCATGGGCATACATCTGATCAGTATGGAATCCTTTTTCATCAACTGCAGATTCCCTTTTTAACAGCATGGGCATCCGCTCTGCCTGGAGTCTCTCCACAATGCCGCTTACCAATAGATTCCCTCTGAATTGCCTAACTCCCTCTGGTGATATTCCATAGGAGGCGTAAGAATCATCATTGATGAAAGCAATGATCCCTTTTTCAGCGCCAATGATCGGGCACATATTCATGACTACACTTTCGAGCACTTCCTGCTTATCAAGCGAATTGGCAATTTTGTTGATAAGCTCATTCCGCCTGCTGAGCTTTTGTTCATTGACTGTAAGGATATCAAGTGTTTCCTGGAGCTCGAGCTGCTGTGCGTGGAGTTCGTCCTGCTGGGCAATCAGCTCTTCATTCTGGGCGAGAAGATTTTGCTCATTCTCCTGGATGCTTTTAATCATATGATTAAAGGCAACAGATAGGATACCGAGTTCATCATCGCGTTCCAATTCCACTCCGATTACCGCTTCCCGGCCGCTGGCAACCTCATTTGCAGCTAAGGCAAAACTTGCAAGAGGCTTGGCGATATCACTGAACATAAGCCTGGTGATCCTAAGCAGGACCATGAGAAAGACAAGAATAAAAATGATAAAGGCAACCTGTACATATGACTGCTTATTCGTCAGCTCCTGAAAATTCGCGTCGATTTGCCTGTCGATATCATCGTTATAAGCCTGTATCTTATCCTGGATGCTATTGATCCTGTCCGTCGCCCCGCCATTCGCTGTAGCTTTGACCGCTTCGATATCGCCATTTTCAAAGCTTTCAAGAGAACCTGGCAGCTTCATTATAAAATAATAGTCGGTAAACCCTTCAAGCTCATTGACAAATTGTTCTTCCTCTAAGCTGGAAACCCTCTCCCTGAGTAAGCCGGTCAATTCTCTGATTTCTGGTTCCTTTTCCAGTGCTTTATTTTTGAGTGTTATATTTCCATAAGCTATATAACCGCGGACATCCATGAAGGCCAGGGTGTAAGCTTCTGCTATTTTCTGGACCAGGCGTTCCTTATCCTCAAGTGTCCTCGTTTTTGCAGCATAATCCTGGTTAAGATCATAAAAGGAATAGAGCAGGATACCAGCGAGGATCATGAAGGCGGCGATGAAGCCGCTCATCATGTAAATATAGCGCCGGACCAGACTGGTTTTATTGAACTTCATCTTCTTCATGCAGTATATCTCTCACTTTTCCGAGGAGTTCCATCGGGCTGAAGGGCTTGGAGATAAAAAAATCCGCCCCCGCCGACATGGCTTTTTCCTGTTCAGATTGCTGGCTTTTGGCCGATAACATCAATATCGTGACATGTTTATTCATTTCGCCATTTCGGACTTTTTCAATTACCTCGACTCCTGAGTAGGCAGGCATCATATAATCGATGATCACAAGCTCATACGGTTTTGTCTCCAGGAGATCAACAGCTTCCTGACCATCCTTCGCCTCATCCACCCCAAAATCTTCTTCCTCAAGCGTATCGATAATGAGCATTCTTAAAATTTCATCGTCCTCGGCCAGTAAAATCCTTTTCACTCTTTTTCCTCCTTGCTGGCAGTACTGCTGAAGGCTTCCTTCATGATTCCGTAAGACTTCTTTATCCGCTCATAAAACTGGGGCTGCTCCCATTCCTTCCAGCTGAAGCTGATAGAGTTCACTAGTTTTCCAGTATCATTTTCCGGTAGGGCAGAAGAAATTTCTCCCCCGCTTACGGTGACAGCTGCAATTTCCATTTTCTCGAGTTTCTCACTGCCTGCAAGCCCCTGCTCATACAGATTGCCCATGATTTCCTTCATTCCTGGATCCTTCATATTCAACAGCTGCCATGGAATTCTGATTTCCGCAGTCTTTTTGTCTGGGCTAATACTTATATCGGCGAGTGAATCGAATTTTGCATCTGCCGGATTGGCTGTTCCGAATTTTAAGATGCCAGTTTCATAGGATTGAAAAGGCAATGTTTCCCTGGTTGCCGGCAAGATCATCTCTTTATTAAGCGCCAGCCTGATAGGGTTGAAGATTCCATTGTTATTCCTCTCCGCTTCCTTTTGCTCTGGAATCATTTTCAGCATTCTTCCATACTGGTAATAGAACGGATCGTAATAGCTGTCCACGAGGACCCTTGACTGCTCAGGCCCTTTTAGTTCCACAGCGAAATCCGCACCAAAGGCAGTGCTCACCTTCAAACCATCATTCATCATGAAGTTTTGCTGGCCCTGATTCTGGATTGTGTCAATCAGGAGATAGGTACTCTGTTTTTCCCAATTAATTGGCTTTGCGTAATCAAGCCTCAGATACAGATGAGCTTCATCTGCAGCAGCAAAGAACTGCCTCACATCACCCGTCGATGTTGCAGATAACGGCTTGATTCCCTTTTTCTCCCAGTCACCGATCCTGCCATCCACAAAAATAGCAGAGCTCTGTTTCCCGGGCTCGAAGCTTAATAAGCCAAAATTCTGTTCATTCGTCTGGCGGTTCTGCCAATATGGACGGCGGTGCGGATTATCGTAATCCATCGTGTTCCACGTGCGCTTGAACCATTCGTCCTGCCACGCAAACACCATTCCCCCTGTATAACCCTCTTCCACAATCGACTTGAACATCGCACTGTTCATTTCACCCTGCTGCTCTTCTGACAGGAATCCCTGGTTCATTCCTGATGCACTTTTGTGGGTGAGGCCCCTTGAGGCGGGAACCCCAAATTCAGCCACGAGGACAGGCATTTCATGGGCGCTGATTAAATCATGCAAATAACCGGCATACGGGTTAGTTTTTCCATGCTGATCCTTGTAGCCCAGATATTTTTCTTCGTAGTTCAAAAAGTCAGGATAATAGGGATATACGTGGTATGACGCAAACAAGCCTGCGTTGAACTTATCCGTTTTTTCAATATGGTTGGGATTTACCGACACCATATCCTCTGTCTCAAGAGGCTCACTCGGATGGTCAAGGAGATCAGTTGTCACCCAGTTTGTAAAGCTCATCGTATGCTGCCAGCTATATTGTTCAGTCTCATAGCCTGCCGTGAATTCCATCATCTGTGCGAGCCAGATTTCAAAAGGCTCTGCCTCTTTAGTTTTAAAATAGCTGCCAGTAAACTGGCTGCTGCCTTTATGTTTCCTGTTTGTGTTCAGGACTGCTCCGGGATCCCACTCAGTACCGATGATGAATCCCAGTACATATGGAGAAATATCGTGTGCATATGTCCCTGATGAATGCCCAGGGCTTGGAGGGATTTCGGCTTTTCCATGGACGATATCAACCATTTGCTTTAGCTCGCGCTGAAAATCTGCAGTGACTTCCTTTGAAAAAGCATCCTGTGCCCCCACCATCAGCTCCTCATTCACCCAGGCCCCGTGGAATAAATACAAAGGCTGATCGGCTGTCCTGTTATATTCATAAAAAGCCTCGTAAAACTCAGGAGGATGCAGGGTATATATCCTGATGGCATTGGCATTCATCCCGCCAATAAGCTTGAACCACCGGAGGTATTCCTCCTTCGTGATCGCCGCCTCACCCGGGAATGCTCCAGGCTTGCCCATCCCAATATTGACTCCTTTTATCAATAGACTTTCCCATTCTCCATCCCGCTGGATTTGGAAATCATTCTTAGTCGTCTTACTGTTATAGGCAATATTTTCATTTACTGCTCGTGCTGGTTCTGCAGCTTTGCTTTTTTCATGCAGGCCATTGGCAAAAATCTCCCTGATCATCGGCAGATAGGTGGACCAGTAAAAAGACTTATCGCCAAGTGTCGCTTTTTTCCACGAAGTCAATCCCGCTGTCTGATAGATTCCCGGAACCTCTGCCTCATCAGCATAATCACCCGCAAAATAGAAGGATGAGTATTGTTTATTCTGATGATGTATGACTGCCGGGAATTGCAGCGGGATTCCATAGCCAGCCAATCTGTCCGCTGCTTCCTTATTCTTCAGGGGCAATTTGTAGGTGGCCAGAACTTCATCATTATCCACAGGCTGGATTATATCAAACCAGTATTGGTATGATGAGTCCAATTCCTCTTCAAATAATGCTTTGCCGGCTTTGGTTAGCTTGAAATCCAGGCCATTTCCCGCGAGCTCCGTCTCATCAAGGACAACGATGAAATCATCCTCATTGACAAAAACAAATCCGCCGCCGGCAAAATTCCAGCTTCCTGTCTGCATGCTATACTGGTCGATGAGCCATCTTGGTACTTCCTTGCCTTCCAAATTTGAAAAATACCGGCCTGTCCAGCCGCTCCATTTAACATTGAGCAAGTTGGTCATCTGCCTGCGGACTATTTCCTCTGTGGGGCTGCCGAAAGTGTTGAATTCGGCAATCAGCGTTTTATTCCCCTTCAGCAGTGTCTGCTCCAGTGAATCGACATCCTCCTGCTGGAGTCCGCCATATAATTGCGCTGATTTTTTTCCTGTTTCATTCCGGCCATTGAATTCTTCCTCATATACTCCATAAAGGTCGGTCAAGTAGATTACCTTGTACGAGTCCATATTTTCCGGAAGCTTTCCTGTTGTATAGGATGACTCTTGATGCTTAAAGCCAATATAATCGTTTTCAGCAGAATAGCGGCTGCCATCTCTCTTCACATACTTTTCATTGTTCAAAAACCAGGTAAGTCCCTTATGCTCGCGATAGCTTTGATCTGGTACAGTCTTGTCTACAATCAGGATGTCCAGCGTTTTCTCTGATTTTAAATGCCAGAGCCAGAAGGGACTTGAAACAACCGCTATGACAAGGATAATAAATATCAGGATCAGCGTCTGAGGCCTTTTATCTATAAATGTTCTCATTGTGATACACCTTTTCTCTTCATTTCTCCCCAGCCTTTTTCTCCCCTGATCATTTGCCAGATTCCCTCACAGCGCCATAAGACTGTCAGCGGCCGGTACCACAGTGTTTCGGTCAGTGAATAGAGGAAAAGCTTCAGCAAATCTGATATACGCGGGTATTTTCTGAGACTCCACTCCTCAAGCAGGATTGCAAATGCGGAGAATAAGGAGCCGTACAGACAGGACAATAAGAATATTAAAATCGCAAACTCTAAATAAATCCCCCCGATAAATAGGGAGAAGATAATATAAAGATAGCCTGAGAGCTCCACAATCGGGCCGAAAAATTCGACTATCCAAAAATACGGAAAGGAAATAAACCCAATCTGTTTGTATTTTGGATTCAGCATAAGCTTCCTGTGGATCCACAGGCTTTCAAATAAGCCACGATGCCAGCGCCGCCGCTGCCGCTTTAAATACTTTATATTTTCTGGTACTTCAGTCCAGCAAACAGGATCGGGGACATAGACAATCCGTTTTTTCTCGCCCGATTCTTTTAACAGTCGATGGATCCTGACGACAAGCTCCATGTCCTCCCCGACTGTATCCGTCCTGTAGCCGCCCGCCTTCACGACCCAGTGCTTTGAAAAAACACCAAAAGCGCCTGAGATGATCAGAAGCAGATTATGCCTGCTGAGCCCGATCCTCCCCATCAGAAAAGCCCTCAGGTATTCAATTACCTGCATGATGACGAGCGGATTCTTCGATAATCCTATTCTCAAAACCTCGCCATTCCTGATTTCACATCCATTCGCAATCCGGACACTCCCGCCAGAAGCAATCACATCCTCATTGGAATTGATGATTGGCTTCATCACCTTCAGGAATGCATCCCTCTCGAGAACCGAATCTCCATCCAGTGAACAAACATACGGATAGTGGGAAAAGTTCAGCCCGGCATTAAGCGCATCTGCCTTGCCGCCATTATCCTTATCAATCAGGAATAGGGATGGCAGCACCTGTGACTGGTAAACCTTTTTCACAGGTTTTGAATCTACTTGTTTTCGGATAACTTTATGAATCTCTTTCATTTCATAATGTTCAATCATTCTTTCCAGCGTCGCATCTGAAGAACCATCATTGACGACTATGATTTCAAAGACAGGATAATTGATGCTCAACAGTGAACGGATGCTGTGGACGACCCCGGCCTCCTCGTTAAAGGCCGGTACAATGATCGATACTGGTTTTGTATAGATATCCTCGGCATAATCACTGTACGATTTGTTTCGGTCAAGCTTGTATTCTTTCCTTAATTGGATGACCGAGATCAGCATGACTACAGAATAGAAGCTAATGACGATAACCATATAAACCATAATAAACCAGGCGAAAAAAACACTGATATCCTGCAGCCCATTCATGTTTGTATAACTCCTTTATTCAGCCATTCCCAGGCCATATCCCTCGCAAATGTATCTTCACTATCCGCAATTACTTCCTTTAAGATTTTTCTTCCTTTCGGGAACATTGTGATCGATTGGCCAGCCTGGGACCGTACCCACCAGGATGGATCCTTAAGAAGCTGGACGAGTTCCGGCAATGCGGGCTCAACTTTCATTACTCCGGCGAGCCTTGCAGCCAGCATCCGTTCCTCCCAGTTCACGGAATGCAGCAATGGCAGATATTGCTCCAGCCGGCGAACATGTCCGATGGAGACAACCGCCTTTAATGCACGGACCTTTTCCTCCCCAGAACTGACCGAGAACACAGATTCAGTGAAATTCAGGTATTTAAGCTCTTTTTTCAGGCCGGCAAGATCCAGGATCGCAATCTTCAGCTGATGCTGGCAGGCATGGTAACCGAGAACGAAAAGATCGAATCTGTCATTCCCCAAACGTGAAAGAATACTGCGATACTCCAAATAAGAGAGCTCCTTGTATTTCCCAGTCAGCAGGTCGTAAATTTCCGCAGACTGGAGATGCGCCATGATTGACAATGCCTTGATCTCTTCTTCTTTAGTGGTTTTCTTTTGGCTTAGCAATCGGAGGATATCAGCTTTAAGGCTGTGCATCTCAAATGCATCAATATGATAAAGAGCATTCATTCGCGTACTCCATTTCATGCTCCGCAAATTTCTTCTATAATGATGGGCTAGCATGCTTTCTGCGATCCTGTTAAGATTTGTTTTCTCTTCTGTTCCCTCCAGGACCTCTGAGTAATGGCTTAGCAACTCCTGGATTGCCGTTTTCCTGGCAGCAGAATCACCCTGAAGGGCGCGCAGGACATCCCCGGTAAGGATCGAATGAAGCATCTTTTCATTCATTCGTTCCTTGAGGTGCTCAATATTTTTGCGCAGCCTGATTTCCATGGCCTTTCTGCCAATAAGATAAATAAGCAGCATAATAAGCAGTCCCAATAAACCCGAAAATACTATTACAAGAAATTGAATTTCATCTTTTATCATCTATAGCATCCTTTGGATCAGTCTCTGGATTCTGGCCTGAAGCTCAGTAATGCTGAAAGGCTTAGTGACATAATCATCAGCTCCAAGCTTAAGTGCCCGGGCGATATCGTATTCGGTCTTTCTCCCTGTCAGCATCAAGACATGCACCTGATTGGAATGCTGCCTATTTTTCACGCGCGTAAGGACCTCAATCCCATCCATTACCGGCATCACACCATCGAGTACAATGAAATGCTTTCCTTTTTCGCCGAGACGGCCTGACTCAAAAAATTTCTCGCCATTTTCGAATGCTTCAATATTGAGATTGACTTTGCTTATCTCCATATTTTTCAGCACCCTTACAAGAAGCGTACGGATGATGGCATCGTCATCGATCACCGAAACATTCAAGGTATTGTGTTCTGCATCCACTGCTTCATTTGCACTTTCAACCCGCGCACGTCCATTACCTTTTGCCTTGTATAACGCCTGGTCGGCCAGCTTAAGTATCTCGAGGCCGCTTTCTCCTGGATGGCTGACCATGTAGATACCTGCGGAAAAACTTACATTAAAGGAATCACCATTAGCGGTAAAAGTTTTGGCGGAAAATTCATCAAGGAGCCTTTTTACCACTTCACTTGCTTCTTCAGCATTCGTCCTTGGAAACAGGATGACGAATTCTTCTCCTCCGTACCTGAATACTATATCCGTACTCCTGACCGCCCCCTTCAGGAAGGATGCGAAGTCCTCCAGTACCTTATCCCCAATGATATGGCCATAGCTGTCATTGATATTTTTAAAATAATCAAGATCAAACAAAGAAACTGTAAAAGGAATATTTGAACGTTCATAGTCCTTTATGTATCTGTCCAGCAGATCAAACAGGAATCTCCGGTTATAGACCTGTGTCAGCTCATCGATCAGGACGGATTGATCAAAAATCTGCTTCCTCTGAAGCTGGCGATTGATCCTGACCACGAATTCTTCCATATCAATCGGCTTTACGATAAAGTCATCCGCGCCCATTTCATAGGCATTGATCCGCGTATCACGGTCATTTTTAAAACTCAGGATGACCTTAGGGATGAATTGCTTGTGGTTATGCTGCTGAATATTCTCCAGTACCTGGAAGTCATTTTTTGCTGGCAGATCCACATCGATCACAAGGCAATCAGGCTGCAGATCATAGTATTGGTCAACCGCCTTATCTGGCTCGGTGCTTGTGATCACCATCCAGCCCTTTTCCTCCAACGCTTCCTTCAAAAGGATCAGAAGCGAGACATCCTCGTCGATAATCTGGATCAGCGGCAGCTCTCCACAGCATGGCTCCTCATTTTTCGGTTCAGTTTCGTTAAAATGCTCATATTCATAGCTTAGCCGAATCAGTTCGTAGAGAAATTCTCTAAGGTCATTCTTTCTCCAGCTCTGCTCCTCCTTTGATTCGAGCTGCTCCAGAAGCCTGGTTGATAAATGCAGCAATCCCCATAGCTGAACAGTTCCGGAAGTCCCTTTTACAGAATGCAAAAAGCGATAAACTTCTTCATTCTCGATGGGTTCCAGTTCAGGACCTTCATCGAACCATTGGGCAATTTGCTTTTTTATTTTTTCAAATAATAAAACCTGATATTTTTCAATAGCCATGCTTTAATCACCTCGGAAAATAAACCACCTGAAAACAGATTTAGAATACAAAAACAACGGCCCTGAGTACCGGCCGTTTCTTCATAATACTTTGATTATATATTAATTCTTCTTGCACTTGTCGACAAAGATTTACAATTTTTAGTTACCACTTTATTCCTTATAAGTATAAAAAATATGCATGAAAAAGAAAAAATTTACAATCCTGTTAGGAAGTTGTGTTAAAGTAAAAGTAATATATCCGAATAATTTGTCAATTATTGAAGTTTGAAATTGAACAAGCAATAGGACAGGAGATATACTATGGATTTGTTAACCGTTCTCGTTCTCGATTTAATTGTTATTTTAATTACTACTTTTTTCTTTCAATTCTTTATTGTAGAGCGTTTCCCGCTGTTTTTTCAAAAATACACTAAACCATTGATTATCCTCATTGCCGGGCTGCAAATCATTTTTTGTATCACCTTCTCGCTCATTTCCACTGTTAACTTCATATTTGATTTGCGATTAATCCCACTAGTACTTGGCGGTTTGTATGGCGGTCCCATCGTCAGCATCACCTTATTTGTGATCACCCTTGCCTTTCGCATCCCCATGGGCGGCAGCGGGATTTGGGTCAGCTTTTTCAATACCCTGACAATTACTGTTTTCATCTCTTATATCTCAATCCATTTCAGGCAGTACGCCTTAGTTAAGAAGCTTTGCACTGTAGCTGGCATTGCCGTTGCCTATTCGATATTGATATTCCTGATGAAGGCAGCCATTTTCAAATCGCCTTCCGATGTACTCTTCATCTTAATTTACGGCTTCACCCTGACAGCTGGAATTTTGATCGTCACCTACTTTGTCGAAATTACAAAACAGAACCATTTTCTATACAACGCTATGATCAAGTCGGATAAAGTAGAGGTTGTCTCCCAGCTCGCGGCCAGTGTCAGCCATGAAGTCAGGAATCCATTGACGGTCACCAGAGGCTTTTTGCAAATGCTAAAGGATCCGACGATTCCAGAGGATAAACGATTATATTACTTGAATACTGCCATCGATGAACTTGATCGTGCCGAGACAATCATTAAGGATTACCTGACATTCGCCAAACCACAATCAGATATCACTTCTGCGATTTCTGTTGAGAGGGAAATTGAAAAAGCACTGGAACTAATCATTCCATATGCCAACCACTACTCGGTGACAATCCAAAAGAATCTGGCGGCAGGTCTGTATATATCCGGGGAATCACAAAAGTTTCATCAATGCATCCTGAATATAATCAAGAATGGGATTGAAGCAATGCCTGAGGGCGGCGTGCTGGAAATCACAACAAGGGAAAAATTGAACGGCTTTGTAACGATCATTATAAAGGATTCAGGCTGCGGCATGAGCCATCAGCAATTATCCAAGCTAGGGGAGCCTTACTTCACTACTAAGGCTGAAAAAGGAACCGGCCTTGGAATGATGGTTGTCTATAAACTCATCAATGAAATGGGCGGGAGCATCGAGGTTACAAGCAAATTAAAAGAAGGCAGCCAATTCACGATAAACCTGCCGCTGACTTCATAGTATTTTTACATAGTACATACAGAAAAGCTTGAAGATGAGTCTTCAAGCTTTTGTTGATTCATTCTATTCCTCAATAAGGTTAAGCACCGGTACATCTCTTTCCATATCGGGTTCTGATTTTGTATATACCCTCGCCATTTTTGTTGTCTCATCGACATGCTGGATGATGACTGGTGTCCCTTCATAGGTTACCGTGATCATTTCTGCTGATTCTGCGATTTCTTTTGCGCGGCCTATGTTCATTGATGCCTTCCTCCTTCTAGATAACAGTCATAATGTATGCTTTTTACCGACATGCTATCCAAAAAGGAACAAGTTTTAAATCTTGAAATTCATCTGGATGATATTCGCTTTTCTTAATGTATCGTAGATGATCACAATGATTGGCCCAATAAAAATACCTGCCAGGCCCAGCAGCTTGAGGCCAATGTACATGCTGACCAGTGATGCCAGCGGAGAGATTCCCAGGCTTTGAGAATATATCTTTGGCTCAATAACCCTTCTTACGACTGTGATGACTAAAAACAGGATGATCAGGCCAATTCCAAGAAAGTTATTATCCTGAAGTATCGCGATTACTGCCCATGGCACAAGCACTGATCCCGTTCCGAGAATCGGCAGGATATCAACGATCACAATGAGCAAGGATAGCAATACAGTGTATTTGACCCCCAGAATGCTTAATCCCGCCATCGCCATAATGAAGGTAACCAGGCTAAGGATGACCTGTGCCTTTAAAAAGCCCACTCCGGCCTTGTTCAGCTGGCTTCCTACAAGAAAGACTTTCTGGCGCGTCTGTTCCTTCAAATACGATTCCAGTTTCACTTTAAGTCTTGGCAGCTCGAGGCTGAACAGGAACAATGCAATTAGATAGACCAGAAACTCGATCAAGAATCCCGGAATGGCGGTAAGCAAATTAATTGTGCTTGCTATTAATTGCTGCAGGAAGGAATCCAGCGAGTTGACATTTTTCTCAATTGTGCCTTCGATTTGGAGGATTACATCATGTGGGAAATTCTTTGAATAGAACTCCCATTTTCCCATTAGAGGCAAGATGGCTGTCCGATAGAAATCCCTTACAAAGGTTGGTGTCCTCTGTGACAGCGATACAGCCTGATGAGCAATGGTTGCTATCAAATTGTAGCCAATGACCCCCAGCAGCAGGACATATCCGATAAAAACAGCCATTACTGCCTGAAGCCTTTTAAAGTTTAGTTTTCTGATGATCCATTGAACCATCCCTTCCAGCATGACTGCTGTTAACAATGCAAAGATCAGTGGAAGGCTGTATGGAACAAGGAAAAGGATGATGACAGCGGCTGCAGCTGTCCAGATCCATTTTTTCCACATGTATTTTATAACTCCCCTTATTGTTTTGCGATTTACTCTTACGTTAACTATATACCATCTTGTTTTTTCTCGCTAATTTTTATGGTGTATTTAAATTTTGATTTTAATGGAGGATGTATTGCCAATCTATCGGGTATAAAAATTAAAGAATCTTCAATCGGCTTTTTATTAAGAAGGAGGCAATTATGGAAAATCATAGCCAGCAGGATTTCATTCCAGTTGCCAAGGAATTTTTCCAGCAGCCAACACTCGAGCTTGCTGAAGCACTTTTGGGCACTGTGCTTGTAAAAGAGACTGGAGAAGGACTGGCAGCCGGATATATCGTCGAAACTGAAGCTTATATTGGGCCAATGGACCAGGCGGCGCATAGCTATAATAATCGCAGGACAAAACGGACTGAAATCATGTTCCATGAATCCGGACTGGCTTATACTTATGTCATGCATACCCATTGCCTATTCAATGTCGTCAGCGGAGGAACCGGAAATCCCGAGGCAGTGCTTATAAGGGCGGTAGAGCCGCTGGCAGGAGTGGCGATGATGGCCAGCCGCAGGGGGATGCCAGATTCAGTGAACCTGACGAACGGTCCAGGCAAATTGACGAAAGCACTTGGAATAAATATGGCTGATTACGGGTATCCCTTAACTACGAAGCCGCTCTATATTGCAGCAGGCCAGAAGCCCGAAAATATATCCATTGGAAAGAGGATCGGGATCGACAATTCCGGTCCTGCCAAGGATTATCCATGGCGCTTTTGGATTACTGGCAACCCGAGCGTATCCAGGCATCAAAAAGCATTGAGCGGAAAAATATTCACAAAGCAAGATGGAGGATAAAATGAAAAAAGCGATTTTTTTGGACCGGGATGGGGTCCTGAATGAGGTTTTAACAGAAAGAGTCAAGTTCGTGAACCGACCTGAAGAGCTCTATCTCCTGGAGGGGGCAGCTGAAGCCGTCGCTGAGCTTAGCAACGCGGGGTACGAAGTTTTCGTCGTGACGAATCAGGGCGGGGTCGGCCTTGGATTCCTTAAGGAAAAACGGCTGCATGAAATCCACGACCACATGATTCAGTTAATCAAAGAGCACGGAGGCCATATCAAGGAGGTAGCATACTGCCCCCATAAACCTAAGGCTGGCTGTGAATGCCGGAAGCCGAATGCCGGCATGCTGCTTGACCTCGCGGAAAGACATACAATTGATCTTGCAGGCAGCGTGATGGTTGGTGACCATGAAAGGGACATCGAAGCCGGAAAGAAAGCCGGCTGCAAAACGGTCTTCATTGGCTCTGATGAAACATCTGCAGATGAAAAAGCCCCAAGCCTGCAAGCGGCGATTCCAATGATCCTCAGCCTGCTAGAAGCATAAAAAACGCTGCCAGTGGCTGGCAGCGTTTTTCTGCTATGCGAATAATAATTGCTGTTTCGTTTTATAGCACGTAGCTCAGAATCACCTTCTGCGGCATATCCTGCTCGCTGTATACATCCTTCTTCATTCTCTCGCATGAAGGCATCTCATAGGAAAAATCCTCGACTTCCGCAGGGATAAGACCCTCCTGCTTCAATGAATGGAATACCTTCTCCATCGCATCATCTGTATCAATGCATTCTTCAGAGCCCTCATATTTAAAACAATCCACACATGTCTCGACAATATTGGAATCAATCTGTTCCTGGATAAAAACTAATTTCGCCCCAGCCATCTTCTCAACTTCGCGATTCTCCAGCTCAATAATCGTTGTTACATTCATTATTGGCACCTCCGTTTATATTACACTATCATTATAGTAATTTAGCCGGAGCCCAGGTGAGATTTACTATTTAATTCAATTATTCTTCACAAATTCCCGACAAAAAATTGTCAAAAAACAGGAACAGCAAATAATACGCTTTACCGCATTAACGCACCGGGGGTCAGACCCCCGGTGCGTTAATGCGGTAAAGCAGCCATCTCTTTTAGGTCTAATATCCTGGAATTTACTGAAAAAAGCCAAAAGATAGACTTTGATATTTCCATTGACCTGTTTCGAAAATGCTGTTACTATCTCTAGTATTATTTAAATCAACTTTATATTTAATTCCTTGTATATGTTCAAGAATATGGCTTGAACGTTTCTACCATGCTGCCGTAAAAAGCGTGACTACAAGGGACATGGATATTTGCTATCTTCTTTTGGCATCTATTGGGTCCTTTGTAGCACTCCGGCAGCGTAAACTGCCGGAGTTTTTTGTTTCATCGGCTTTTGCTTATTCACATTGCTGCCAGACTAACAGCCAGGAGGATTGCACATGAAGAACTTTTTCCAATTTGCACAGCGAAACACAAATTATAAACAAGAGACTTTAGCCGGTATTACGACATTTCTATCAATGGCATATATCCTTGTCGTCAACCCAATGATCCTCAGCCAGGCTGGAATGGATAAAGGCGCTGTATTTACCGCTACTGCCCTATCCGCCATCATCGGCTCCCTTTTAATCGGCCTGCTGGCCAACTTTCCTGTGGGCATCGCCCCTAGCATGGGCCTGAATTCATTTTTCACTTTCACCGTCAGTATCGGGATGGGCGTTAAATGGGAAATCGCCCTCACAGGAGTATTCATTGCAGGGGTACTTTTTGTCATCTTAAGCCTGTTGAAGATCCGTGAAAAAATCATCAATGTCATTCCGCAGGACCTTAAACACGCAATTGCAGCAGGTATCGGTTTCTTCGTTGCGTTCATCGGCTTAAAAAATGCGGGCATCATCGTCGGCAGCGAAGCCACTTTTGTTTCAATCGGCAACCTGACTTCAGGACCAGTATTGCTTGCTCTTTTTGGTTTCATCATCAGCATCATTATGATGGTTCGCGGCATCAGCGGCGGGATTTTCTACGGTATGGTGATCGCGACAATCATTGGGATCTTTACCGGCCTGATCGAAAAGCCACAATCCATCATTGGGACAGTGCCGGATATCTCTCCGACCTTCGGAGTGGTCTTCCACCATCTGGGCGATATCTTCTCGCCTGATGTGTTAGCGGTAGTCTTCACATTTTTATTTGTTGCATTCTTTGATACAGCCGGCGCCCTGATTGCTGTAGCCAGCCAGGCCGGCCTAATGAAGGATAATAAAATTCCTAATGCCGGCCGCGCCCTTCTTGCAGACGCCGCGTCCGCTGTAGCAGGATCAGTTTTAGGTACGTCTACCACGGCTTCTTTCGTGGAATCATCCGCCGGTGTCGCAGTCGGCGGCCGAACAGGGTTCACCTCTGTCATTATCTCTGCTTGTTTTGGGATAGCCCTGTTTTTCTCACCGATATTGTCAGTCATTACACCAGAGGTGACTGCACCTGCACTGATTATCGTTGGAGCTTTGATGGCTTCTGAAATCAGTAAAATTGACTGGAGCAATCTTGCCGTCATCATTCCGGCATTCGTTACGATCATCATGATGCCTTTGACCTTCAGTGTCGCAACCGGGATCGCACTTGGATTCATTTTATATCCATTGATGATGCTGGGCATGGGCAAGCATCGAAGTGTCCACCCAATCATGTATGTTCTTGGAGTCTTGTTTGTTGGTTATTTTATTTATGTATGATAAAGGTTCTTAGGACCATCCAGGCAAGAAAATCCGGTGTGCATGGTCTTAATAAAGGTTCTTAGGACCTTCCAAGCAAGAAAATCCAGCGTGAATGGTCTTAATAAGGGTTCTTAGGACCATACACGCAAAAAAATCCGGTGTGAATAGTCTTAATAAAGGTTCTAAGGACCATACAAGCATAAAAAAAGCCCCGCTTCTTTTCTCCAGGAAAAGAAACGGGGCTTTGTTTTGTTATTGATGCTCGATCTCCGCAACAATTTTTTCGCATAGTTCATGGGTTGCCAGGCTGTCTCTTGCAGGAATGAGTGTGGCACCATTGTTATTAACTGCATGCAGGAAATCAAAAATAATCTGTTCAAAGCCTCGTTTATGGAGTGTCGGTTCCCAATCGCTTCCTCCCTGTTTTGTTTCATTGCGATTTTCCTGGATGACCAGCTCTGAAACATTGATGGCCGTCCTTTTTTCCTTTGAATGGAACACTTCGACTTTCTCTTCAACGATACCGCTGTCCCGATTCATGATTCCTACTGCGATTCCTTCATCAGCAATGAGCTGGATGACGACATGGTGCAGAATGGATCCGTTCTTTTTACAGGAAACATTCACATGCTTAATAGAATAGGGAAATAAAAATCTGAGCGTGTCAACCACATGGATAAAATCATCAAAAACAAAATTCCTTATCTCTCCAGGAAGAGCTCTCCTGTTCTTTTGCATGATGACCATATTGGGCTCTTCCAGTTCAGCAAGCTGCTTATAGACAGGAGCGTATCTCCTGTTAAAGCCTGTCATTAAGATCAATCCTTTTTCCTCTGCAAGCTCTGTCAATTCCTTTGCCAGTCCATATTCATATGCAATTGGTTTATCCACATACACATGGATCCCCGCGGCCAAAAGGCTTTTTACAATTTCATAATGAGACTCCGTCGAGCTATGCACGAATGCGCCTTTGATTCCGCTTGCCACAAGAGCATCCAGACTGGAATGGATATGTTGGAAGCGGTATTTTTTCGCCAGGTTTTCCAGCTTTGAAAAATCCCTGGTGAATAAATGAAATTCGATGTCGCCCTTCTCCGCGAAAACTGGCAGATAGGCCTTCTGAGCAATATCACCCAATCCGATGATGCCAATCTTGAGCATTTTCTTATTCCCCCTGCTTTTTAATTAATCGTTAAAGCAAGTTTACAGTTATATTGGAATTTAAAAAAGAAATCAGCCTTTTTAACAGGCTGATTTCCTTGGTATCTATATGGGCTTATTCATTAATCCAGGCAAGCCCAATGGTTCCCTGGCCGGTGTGAGTACCAGCAACAGGACTGAATGTTGTTGTTGTAAAAGAAATGTGCGGGAAGCGCTCCTTCAATTCCTTGCGCCACTGCTCAGCAAGCTCTTTTACATTGCCATGTATAACGCTTACTTCCTTGATAGAATGAGCCTTCTCCTCAAGGATCTGGAACAATCTTTCCTTTACCTTCTTTTCTGTCCGGATTTTATCGAAAAGCACTACTTTGCCATCCTCGAACCTGACAATGAGTTTCAGCCTGATCAGGCTGCCAATGATGACCTGGGTTGCGGAAAGCCGCCCGCCTTTCTGAAGCTGTTCAAGGCTGCCCGGTGCCATGTAAAGGTTTGCTTTATCGGGAAGTGTCCTTAGGTAAGATACGATTTCCTCGTAGGATTTGCCTTCCTTTTGCATCTCTACACCTTTTTCGACCATGCGTCCTAGTGGAAATGATCCAATCTTAGAGTCGATGACTTCTACCGGATACTCAACCATGCTTGATGCTGCAACTGAGGATTGATATGTTCCGGTCAGTGCACTTGAAGCATGAATCGCAATCGCGTGCTTGTATTGTTCCTTCAGCTTCTTATATAGTTCAACGAACTCCCCAATAGCAGGCTGTGAAGTCTTTGGCAGAACCTTCGACGCAGCTAGTCTCGGGTAAAAATCTTCTGCTGTGATATCTACACCCTCTAAATAGGATTCATCACCAAAAATAATACTCAATGGCACAACATATATATGGTTATTTTTTATAAAATCCTCTGGAAGTGATGCAGTACTGTCTGTTACCCATGCAATTTCATTTTGTGTCGTCATAATTTCTCCCGTTCTTTCGTCAAGTTATGGCGTGAATAGGCTTTCAATTAACTATCCTTCACCATCATATATGATGAAGCCTGCTAAATCTATTAGTAATTTTTAAGAATAAGGTTTATTTGGTATCAATATTAAAAAAGTTAAAAACATAGACACAAGTTTTCAATTAAGCATCAAGGGAAGAATGTTACAAACAGGAATTTTCTGAAAGGAGGCGTTTGTAATGGATGCTTATATACACGGATTATATTCCCTCGCCTACCTGTTTTTATTCCTAATCGGATTAAGATCGTCTCTTAAACATGGTTTCAATTCACTTGAAAAAGTTTTGCTGCTTGTGACTTTCGGTTTGCTTTATGACAATACTGTACTCGCTTCCGGGCAGATTCTTGGGGAAGGCTCGTTTTTGAAAGGACTGAACATGCTGCGCTATTGGTTCCATGCCATCCTCACACCCTTGCTGGTGATATTTGCCTGGGCATCTGCCAGGCAAACAGATCTGGACTGGCTGCGAGGGAAAACTGCTTTTTTGACTGCCTCTTTGTTAACCATAGCACTGATACTCGCAGAATTGTTGCAGAATACATTTACCGTCGACCTTACTCCAGTCAGAAAATATGGCATGCTCAGCTATGAAGCTGCCGGCAGTCACGGCCCCCCTATTATGGTCATCGGAGTTTCCATCATCCTGCTGATAGCAGGAATCATTCTTTGGAAAAAGCTCAAATGGAAATGGATGGCCATCGGAGTCATCATCATGACTATCGGTAGCGCTGTTCCCATATCGATTGAAAGCGAAGCAGCAACCAATGGATTTGAGCTCTTTTTGCTTATATCCTTGTGGGCAACCAGGGCATTTCTTGATAAAAGGAATAAGTAATTGGAAAATAGCTGTGTCCGCCTGGTTGCTTATTCCAAGCAGATTCTTTGTCTTCTAATTAAAATATGAGAAAATATAAAAGCAATTTTAATATAAGGAGGAGTTACGATGCCAACTAGTTTGCAGGATACAACTACATTACATAATGGAGTGAAAATGCCTTGGTTCGGCCTTGGTGTGTTCAAGGTTAAAGAAGGCTCAGAGGTAGTCGAGTCGGTCAAGGCAGCCATCAAGAATGGCTATAAAAGCATCGATACAGCAGCGGTTTACCAAAATGAGGAGGGCGTTGGCCAGGCAATCAAGGAAGCTGGTGTCCCACGCGAAGAACTATTCATTACCACAAAGGTATGGAATGCTGACCAGGGTTACGAATCCACGCTAAAGGCTTTTGAAACAAGCATGGAGAAGCTTGGTCTTGAATATCTTGATCTTTACTTGATTCACTGGCCTGTTGCCGGAAAGTACAATGATACTTGGAAGGCATTAGAAAAGCTGTATAAAGACGGACGAGTCCGTGCAATCGGCGTCAGCAATTTCCATATCCATCATTTAAAAGACCTGTTGGAGAACGCAGAAATCAAGCCAATGGTTAACCAGGTAGAGTATCATCCTCACCTTGCACAAACCGAGCTGCTTGAATACTGTAAAGCTGAAGGAATTCAGATGGAAGCATGGTCTCCATTGAAACAGGGAGAGCTTTTATCAGAACCGACTATTACGGAAATTGCAGAAAAGCATAGTAAATCTCCTGCTCAGGTCATCCTGCGCTGGGATTTGCAAAACGGTGTTGTGACGATTCCAAAATCAATCAAAGAACACAGAATCATCGAGAATGCAGATATTTTTGATTTTGAGCTCTCACAAGAAGACATGGACCGCCTAAACAGCTTGAACAAAAACGAGCGTGTAGGTCCAGACCCTGATAATTTTGATTTTTAAATTGAATAGTTTTTTAAAGCGCGGAAACCTTGTTTCTGCGTTTTTTTTCGTGATTTACACCAAATCTTTATATCAACTTTTATAACCAGGTGCTAAATATCACATCTTTTTAAATCCAACCATGTTAAACTTCAATCGAATGATAATTGAAAGGGGTAATAACATGGTGTTTCCACAGCTGAAAATTGGCCATATGGCTCCAAAGGTCCCAATTCTACAAGGAGGAATGGGCGTAGGAATTTCTCTCAGCAAATTAGCATCCTCGGTCGCAAACGCAGGCGGTATCGGCATTATTTCGGGTACTGGAATATCAATTGATGAATTGCGGACCCATATCAGGCAGGCTAGAAGCATGATTAAGGATCGCGGCTACATAGGTGTCAATATGTTGTTTGCGATGAATGACTTTGCAGAAAAAATGAAGGCTGCACTCGAGGAAAAAGTTGATTTTATCATTTCTGGCGCTGGCATTTCACGTGATATGTATTCATGGGGCAAGCAGGCGGGAATACCCGTTATTTCAATTGTATCCTCAGCCAAACTGGCAAAAATCTCTGAGCGCCTGGGTGCTGCGGCTGTAGTGGCAGAAGGATTTGAAGCAGGCGGTCATCTTGGAACGGATAGGCCTCTTTTCGATCTTTTGCCAGAAATCGTTGAGGCCGTATCCATTCCGGTTATCGCTGCAGGAGGAATCATGACAGGTGAAGATATTGCAAAAGCTTTATCAATGGGCGCATCAGGTGTCCAGATGGGCACCAGATTTGTGGCGAGCGTTGAATGTGATGCTCCGCAATCATTCAAAGAAAAATATGTAGCCGCGACCAAGGAAGATACTTTGCTTATAAAAACTACTGTTGGTCTGCATGGCAGAGCGATCGCAAATAAATTTACTGATTTAATCAACACATCGGAAAAGTTAAGAATAAAACAATGCAAAGACTGCCTTAAAAATTGTTCCTACCGTTTTTGCACCCTGGATTCCCTTCTTACCTCTGTTGCCGGCGATGTCGACAATGGTCTCGTATTTGCAGGTGCAAGAGTAAGTGAAATCAAAGAAATTCTGCCAGTCAAAACGATTATTGAAAATTTAACAGCAGAATATAAAGCGGCTGCCAGTTCGGTATAATGCCTGAAATAACAGAACCCCAATCTTGAATTGGGGTTCTGTTATTATACAATGGCTAAAGCTTTATTTTAAATTCCTGTTCCGTCTTCTTACCGTCTGTAAACACTCTTTCCTTAAAAAGGATCTCATCGTCCGACATCAGGATCACAGTCGAACTCCTCGTGCCATATCCCTCACTTTTGATGAAAATCGGTGATAAAATCCGTTCCCACTCAAGTGAGACACCTGTTGATGGCAGCAGATGGTCCGGAACTGGGTCTGCATTTTGGAGGTGGGAGAATAAACGATCAGCCATATCAGAAGCATTTTCTTCTATAATTCTAGCCAAACCAGCCTTCCCGTTCTCCACCTTCGGCCAGGCTGAATTTAATAAATGGTTGCTTACACCGTGGAAACCAGGTTTGATTTTCTCCAGTGACTTTCCAACATTCGAATAGTAATATAGCTCGTTCTGGTTCCCGGCCAGGAGATTGTAGCCAGGATATTGTCCGCGCCTGTCAGATAAATTACGCAAATACTCGTCTGGTGAATTCGAGCCACTGAGAAAATCGGCAACAAGCTCGCCACGGGATCGCTTCCCATCTGTTTTTTCATTAGGATTTCGGTAATTGGTCAAAGCGGCCAAGCCGCTGGATCGGTTCACACCCATCCAGGTTCCCATTTTCTCCAGGTCTCGTCCAGCCAATATGCTGCTATCATCCTCCCAAAAGTGAGCTGGGGCTGTCGGGCGTCCATAGAATTCATCCCGATTAGCAGCCACGATCAGGTTATATTTTGGATGGACCTTATAAGCAAACAGAATTAAACACATGCAAATCACGGCCTTTTAAGTTTCTTCATTGTATTATAACTCATCCTGAAAAAAATAATGACACCCCCGATTTTAAGGAGTGCCTCTTTCAACAATTATCCAATCTTGATTTTCTGATTCACTTTTTCAATCCGCTGATGATCACCAATCAATGTGATTTCCCCATAATTTTGTTCTGTCCCTATCTCAGCTCCGCAGCCAATGACCGTGTTACTGCCGATTACCGCCCTGTTCACAACTGCCTTTTCTTCAATTACTGTATTAGGCAGAATGACTGCGTTTTTTATGACAGCCCCCTTGCCGACTTTCACTCCATAGAATAAAACCGAGTTCTCTACCACTCCTTCGATCCGGCATCCTTCACTGATTAATGATTGGTGGAGCACAGCTCCTTCATCCATATACATAGGAGGCTGAAGGGTATCAGCAGTATATATTGGCCAGTCGGGATTCTTCATGATAGGATTTGTTTCAGTTGAAAGCAGGTCCATATTGGCTTCCCAATAGCTTTGTACCGTCCCGACATCCTTCCAGTAGCCATTGAATCTAAAAGCAGACAGCTTTCGCCCTTCTTCAAGCATCGCTGGAATGATGTCTTTGCCAAAATCCTTGGATGAAGACAGTTTTTCTTCCTCATTTTCGAGATAGATTTTTAATATAGGCCAATTGAATATATAGATACCCATTGAGGCAAGGTTCGATTTTGGAGCCTTTGGCTTTTCTTCAAATTCCACAATCGTATTTGTTCCTGGTTCCACATTCATGATTCCAAAGCGGCTTGCTTCGCTCCATGGCACATTTATGACAGAAATAGTAGCGTCAGCAGCTGAAGAAATATGCTGGTCGAGCATTTTTCTATAATCCATTTTATAAATATGGTCGCCAGAGATGACCAGCACATATTCAGGATCATAGCTTTCAATATATTGGATGTTCTGGTATATGGCATGAGCCGTTCCTTCATACCACCTTTCACCAAGCTCGCATTGATATGGCGGCAAAAGTGTCACACCGCCGCTCTTCTGGTCCAAATCCCAATGCTTGCCGTCACCGATGTAATTTTGCAGGACATGAGGCTGATATTGAGTCAGCACACCGACCGTATCTATCCCTGAATTACGGCAATTGCTTAAGGTAAAATCAACAATCCGGTACTTTCCTCCATATGGTACCGCTGGCTTCGCAATAGATTGAGTCAGCTCTCCTAATCGAGAGCCTCTGCCGCCAGCCAAAAGCATGGCAATACATTGTTTCTTTGTCATAGCTGCCTCCTCTTACTCATTCGCTGATTTTATTCATTGCGTTCGACCTTGCATGAATCGCAGTCCGCAATTCCTGCGAGGTTATCCGGTAATAACATACTTAATTCCGGTCATCTTCCCACAGCTTATAGTAGAGCTCTTCCTGCTCACACTCTTCTCTTTCATCTATGTAAGACCTAATCGGTTCTTCCATCTTGTTTTCATTCTTTTTTTGCTCCATCTGATCAGCTCCTGTGCGGTAGTTTGCTCTGAATCGAACAACGTTTTCTCATTTTAACATCCCATCTGGACATCTAAAATCAGAACTGTTCGCCCATTTACCGCAGGTTTTGACAGGGTTAGAGCCACTTTTTAGTGAAGTGTGGTTCATGGGCTTAAAGCAACCGTTTCCACTTCCGAATTAATAACAATGCTGTCGAAAAGTTTTTCTCTAAATATGAATGTTTCTTGAAAATAAAAAAATTTCTAATAATTACCCGCATAAAAAAAGGCCCTAAAAAGGACCTTTCCAATTTAATATTATAGAAGCATGCCTGCCATTGCAGCACTTAGCAATGATGCCAGCATACCAGCAATTACAGAACGGATGCCAAGCTTTGCAATATCACCGCGACGGCTTGGAGCAAGGCTGCCCAGTCCGCCAAGCAGGATTCCCATTGAGGAGATGTTTGCAAAACCGCAAAGCGCGAAGCTGATTACGGCAACTGTCTTAGGTGATAATGCCTCAATTTGTGGAGCGAAAGACGAATACGCAACAAACTCATTCAGGATTAACTTCTGTCCAATGAATCCGCCAGCTTTTACAGCTTCATCCCATGGAACGCCGATGGCAAAAGCAAGCGGAGCGAACACATAACCAAGAATTGTCTCAAGTGTAAGTCCTTCAACATTGAAGAGACCGCCAATACCACCTAGGATACCATTGATTAAGGCAATCAATGCGATGAATGCCAAAAGCATTGCACCGATATTCAGCGCCAGTTGAAGTCCTGTGCTTGCACCTCTGGCAGCAGCATCGATCACATTAACAGATTCAGTGTCTTTTTCCATTTTAAGATCATCTGATGTCTCAGACTTTTCGGTTTCTGGGACCATGATTTTTGCCAGGACAAGACCAGCAGGTGCAGCCATGAAGCTTGCAGCAAGCAAGTATTCAAGTGGAACTCCCAATAAAGAATAACCAATCAATACTGAACCGGCAACTGAAGCAAGTCCGCCGACCATGACTGCAAAAAGTTCAGATTGAGTCATTTTCGCGATATACGGCTTTACAACAAGCGGTGCTTCCGTCTGGCCAACGAAAATGTTCGCAGCAGCTGACAGTGATTCAGCCTTGCTTGTCCCAAGAAGCTTAGCAAGTCCGCCGCCCAGGAATTTGATAACGATTTGCATGATCCCAAGATAGTATAATACTGAAATTAAGGATGAGAAGAAAATAACGACTGTCAATACCTGAAATGCGAATACGAAGCCAATGTTCTCAGCCTGGAATAAACCGCCGAACAGGAATTGAACTCCTGTATCTGCATAGGCAATGATTTCATTTACACCTAGTGAAAGCTTTTTCAACGCAAGCTTTCCAGTTTCCCATTTCAATACTGCAAATGCGAAGATGAACTGAATAGCCATTCCGCCAAGGATTGTTCTCAGGTTGATGGCCTTACGGTTATTAGAGAAAATAAGCGCGATACCGAGTACGACTGCAATCCCCATTAAACCCCATAAGATATTCATTGATGACCCACCTCTTGTTGATTAGTTTGTAATAATATGTGTTAACGTTTTCAAAAATCTTGAAAAAAATTTCATTCAAACGTTTACATTTGTTAAATCCGGATTTTCTATAGCCAATATAACAGAGAAAAAGAACTTTTGTAAATATATTTTTGAACAAATGTAAATTGAAAATAATACCTTTATATCTTTTAGACAAAAAAACCCGCCAGGCTTCGTAACCTATCGGGTATTTGTTTGTATTGCGATTTATCTGGGAGATTACGGTTTTGAGGAACAAAATTACTTGTCCAGCAGGAACTTGGCAGTAAATTGATCGGTTACTAGTACGTTTGTATATTTCCCTTTTAACGCGCCATAAATACCATCAATTTTGTGTGCCCCGCCTGCTACCAGAATGGAATACTTCTTCTTTTTCAATTCATCAAGTTCGATCCCAAGGGTTCTGGCATTCAAGTTTTCACTGCAGACATTTCCGTCCTTGTCAAAAAATCTTGAGCAAATATCGCCGACAGCACTTGAATAAATCACTTTCAAATCTTCTTCTGTAAAGTAGCCTAATTGGAATAAGAGCGATTCAGATTTGATAGGTCCAATTGTGTAGACCGCAATATTTGCCTGCTTGCCCATCTCAAGGATCCGTTTGATATGCCTGTCCGCTTCCATTGCCTGTTTCACGACTACATGGTCCACAATGGCCGGCAAAGGCAGATGATGCGGCGCGCTATTGAATGCTTTGCCAAAAAGGTAAAGTATTTCATTCGCATACGTATTGGTTTCAGAGTGGCTCACTCCGCCCTTCAACTGGACAACCTTGACATTCTTAAGTGCCTTTTGCTTCAATTCCAGCGCAACATGGTAAAGGGTCGTACCCCAGGTGACTCCAACGATATCATCATGGTCAACCACCTCATTCAGGAAAGCTGCTGCCTTTTCACCTAAATATGTTTTTATGACACTGTCTTCATACTGAGGGATGTGCGTAACGATTGCCTTTTTGA
The DNA here is from genome assembly GCF_057785455.1 of Mesobacillus sp. Taxonomy (NCBI): domain Bacteria; kingdom Bacillati; phylum Bacillota; class Bacilli; order Caryophanales; family Bacillaceae; genus Mesobacillus; species Mesobacillus sp. Next base: position 9,853 of record NZ_JBYNSB010000018.1, on the reverse strand, counting down.
GCCCAAACTTTTGTTCAAGCTCAGACGACAAATTCTCCACATTCTCAGTGGGATCCATGATTTTTATATCAACAATCCCTTCCTGCTTAGCGAGCTGGAGGAATCTAGAAACCGTAGGCCTTGATACACCAAGCTCCTTGGCGATATCATTTTGATTATAATCCAACAAATAATACAGCTTGGCTGCTTCGATCACCTTTAACAGTTTTTCTTTTTCCATATCCAATCACCTTTTGGAGATAACATTTTTTAATTTCATTTTAGCATTAAATGCAGTTGAAAACATTTACATTTTAAAAAAGAACAAAATGTTCAAATTCAACCAATTCTTTACATATGTAAAATTATAATCTAACAATTTTATCAATTCAAATGAATCAGTCCTTCCTCAAAATATTTATTCAACATCTATGAAGGCAACAATCTTAGCAAAAAAAGCCATAAAAAAAGAGAAGATGGCATAAATCCATCCTCTCTCCTGTTTAATTATGGTTTTTGTGGTTTTTGCTTAGGAATCTTCCCGATCCCCAGTTCTTTCGCTTCCTTGCTTAATGCTTTTATCAGGCTGTATGCCATTAGTCCCATGATGATGGAAAATGGCAGTGCAGCTACAATCATGGTGTTTTGAAGCGCCTGAAGCCCGCCTGAGTACAGCAATACCAGTGAAATGGCTGCCAGCATGATGCCCCAGGTGAATTTAATTTTATTGCCGGGGGTCAGTGAACCATTTGTAGTCATCATCCCGAGCACGAATGTTCCTGAGTCTGCTGAAGTAATGAAAAACGTACCAATCAGGATAATTGCCAGAATGGACATAACAGAACTCAATGGGTAATTTGCCAATACGCCGAAGAGTGATTCCTCTGTTGCAAGACCTGATATATTGGCCACTCCTTCATGTTCCAGCATAATGGCGGAACCGCCAAATGTTGAAAACCATAGGAAGCCGACTATTGCAGGGACGAGCAAGACTCCGAAGACGAATTCCCTGATGGTCCGTCCTTTAGAAACTCGAGCTATAAAAATTCCAACAAAAGGCGCCCATGCAATCCACCATGCCCAGTAGAAGATCGTCCAGCCATTTATCCATGAACGTACCTCATCATTAAGCGGTGAAATCCTAAAGCTCATTGAAGGCAGACTTTGCAGATAAGTGCCAATTGTATTGGTGAATATGTTCAATATGAATTGTGTTGGCCCAAGGAACAGCATAAACAATAACAGTATTCCAGCAAGCAGCATATTCACATTGCTCAATATCTTGATACCCTTCCCAAGTCCTGACCACGCTGAGATCATGAATAACACTGTGACGACAAGGACAATAAGCAGTTGGACCAGGAAAGTGGAAGGAATTCCGTAAAGGTAGGAAAGTCCTCCGTTTATTTGTACAGCTCCAAATCCTAAAGTTGTTGCCACACCTATAACCGTTGCGACAACCGAAATAATATCAACTATTTTTCCAGCTGTTCCATTTACACGATTTCCAAGAACAGGTTCGAGGGTTGCACTAATTAAACCAGGTTTCCCGTGCCTGAAATTAAAATAGGCTAAAACAAGTGCGACGATCCCATATATGGCCCATGCATGAATACCCCAGTGAAAAAAAGTATATCTCAGTGAATCCCTGATTGCCTGGTTCGTTCCAGGTTCAACTCCAGTTGGTGTTGACACCATATAATGACTGATTGGCTCAGCAGTCCCCCAGAAAACAAGGCCAATTCCCATTCCCGCGCTGAAAAGCATCGCATACCAGGACATCGTTGAAAATTCAGGGCGATCCTCCTGCCTTCCAAGCCTGATTCTGCCAAGCGGACTGATCAGGAAATACAGGCAAACAATAACAATAAGTGAAACAAGAATTAAATAATACCAGCCAAATGAATTCGTGATGAATGTTTGAATATTAGCTGTCATCGTTTCAAGCTTATCAGGAACAAACACTCCAAACAAAACCATCAACAGCAAAATCCCCGCCGATATGTAAAATACTGATGAATCCTTCCTCATCGAAAAACTCCTTTCTACAGATAGCCTAAATTCCTGCAATAAACAAAATAAGCCCGGAAAATGGCCCATTATTACCCTAACATAGTTATGGAGCATTTTAAAAAGATAAGCTTACAGCAGAAGTAGTATTGCCAAATTCCTGCAAAAAAATTGAAGGCAGAAATAAAATTTTTTTTTAAAAAAATTCCTTATCATTGGTTTGGTTTAGCCCGAAAACTACTAATCTATTGAACCTGTGTCGAAACTTGTTTAAAATTAATTCTAAAGACGGAAATGCTGGATTTGTAATAAGAGATAGTTAGGAGAAGTAATTTTGAATAAAAAGATCCTGATCAGAACTATATCGATTGTCGCCATATTCCTTGCCACATTCTTAAGCGCAGAAAAAATCCGCTCAATTGAAGACCCTTCCGCTGAAACACAGATCACAAATGTCCCCAAGCTAACACGCACAAATGGTGAGGCTGTGACTAAAATGCTAGCTGAGACTGAACTTCACCAATCACTTAAAACTGCCGGCAAGACTCTTATCGACGGCGTTCCGCATATTAGCCAGCTCCCTGAATTGGAACGAGGATGCGAAGTGACCAGCTTAACGATGCTGCTTCAATACGAGGGAATACCGGCAGATAAAATGACCATTGCCAGGGAAATACATAAGCTTCCTTTCCGTGATGAAAACTATGTACGCAGCAATCCATATGATGGATTCGTCGGGGATATTTATACATTCAGCCAATCAGGCTATGGGGTATATCACGGTCCTGTTGCAGGTTTAGCTGAAAAGTATCTCCCCGGAAAAATAAAAGATGTAACCGGAAATTCAATTGATGAGGTCTACAGTCTGCTCGACAGCGGCTCACCTGTTTGGGTCATCATAAACTCGACATTTGCTCCGCTTCCTGAATCGGAATTTACCGTGTGGGACACAAATACCGGGAAGGTTAAGATAACGTATAATGAGCATAGCGTTTTGATTGTTGGCTATGATGAAAAGTTCATCTATGTCAATGACCCGCTCGACAGCTCCGGGTATAAAGCCGTGGCCAGGCAGCCTTTTGAACAGGCATGGGTACAAATGGGCAGCCAGGCGATAGGCATTGAAAAATAATAGATTGATAGAGAAGGAGTGCCTATTCAACGGCACTCCTTTTTGTATTTATTAAAGTCTGCGTGGATAAAATGAACAATAGAATGGAGGACAATTTGTGAATTTGTATCAAGGCCAGCCTTTTTGGGATAGAAACACTTTATTCAAGCCAGAAGAAAGGATAATGAAGGGCCATTATGATGCAGTGATTGTCGGCGGGGGCATTGCCGGGGCACTCTGCGCCTATTCCTTATCCAATGAGAACCTCAACATTGCTGTCATTGATAAAGGTAAAATGGGGGCAGGAAGCACCCTTGCAAACACTGGCTTATTGCATTATACCAATGACATCATGCTTCAGGATTTAATTATTCAAATAGGAGCAGCCAAAGCTGTCCGTTTTTACCAGATGTGCAAGGAAGCTATTTTTCATTTGGGTGAAATCGCTAAGACGTTGCCCTTTTCATGCGAATTTGCAAGTAAGCGTACAATATATTTCGCAAGCGAGGAAAAAGATTTCTCTCGATTGGTTAAAGAATATGAGACTTTGGAGAAGTATCGTCTTGGGGCAGAGCTCTGGACAAGGACCGAGATAGAACAGAACTTCCCATTTTCCAAGCCTGCTGCGATCATAACCAGCTCCGATGCAGAAATAAACCCTGTCCAGCTTACTGCGGGAATTCTTCAAATCATACAATTGAAAGGCACAGACTTATTCGAGAATGTTCAGATTCAGGATATTATCGAATATTCAAAAGGGATAAAAATCATTACATCCAAAGGGATCTTGCATTCAGACCATCTCATATTCGCAACTGGCTACTCCCCGCCGCCGTTATTGGCAAGCATAGGGGCAAATCTTACCCGGACATACGCACTCGCGACACTGCCAATCAGTGATCTCTCAGCCTGGAAAGACAGGATGCTGATCTGGGAAACAAAGCGGCCATATCTATACCTTAGAACTACACAGGATGGCAGGATTCTTGCAGGTGGACTAGATGAAAAAATCCCGACAACTCCAGATAATAAATCGATACAAAAACGAGCAGAAATTCTAAAAGCAGAGTTGAATAAGCTGTTTCCTTCATTGAATATTTCAGTTGATTCCTATTGGGGAGCCTTATTTGCAGAATCAGCAGATAATCTGCCATATATAGGCAGGCATCCTGAAAAAAACAGGATATATTATTTGCTTGGGTATGGAGGGAATGGGACGGTGTACAGTATGCTCGGCTCTATGATATTATGTGATTTAATTATTGGCCGGCCAAACAAGGATGCTGAGATCGTCAAACTTGACCGTTGATTTTCCAGCCTAAATAAAATGAGAAAAGCCAGCCCGGCGGCTGGCTTTTCTTATGCATACAGTTTATTTTCTTCTTGTTTGAAAAAGCTCTTCATCGCATGGAAGACATCAGCTTTTTGCTTGAGGATAAAGTAACGGAAGTTATCGTCTTTAATGTTTTTATACGCGGACATTAGGGTCGAGTGGCGGTTGTACTGATTGACTTCTCCATAGCCAAACATATTGGAGACCTTCATCAGCTCTTCAACTAATTTTACACAGCGGGCATTGTCGGAGGTCAGGTTATCACCATCAGAAAAATGGAATGGATAAATATTGAACTTGCTAGGATTGTATTTATCGTCAATAAGTTCTAACGCCTTACGGTAAGCAGATGAGCAGATCGTTCCGCCGCTCTCTCCTTTTGAGAAAAAGTCTTCCTCTGATACTACCTTGGCTTCAGTGTGGTGGGCAATAAATTCGATCTCAACAGTCTCGTATTTTGAACGGAGGAAACGCGTCATCCAGAAGAAGAAGCTTCGGGCCATGTACTTTTCCCATAATCCCATAGATCCGCTTGTATCCATCATCGCAAGGACAACTGCCTTGGATTCAGGCTTCACAACCTCGTTCCATGTTTTGAACTTCAGATCCTCTTTATAAATCGGATGGAAGGCAGGCTTCCCTGTCATTGCATTCCGCTTATAAGCAGTCATCATTGTCCGCTTTTTATCGATATTGCCCATCAAGCCTGTTTTCCTGATATCATTAAATTCAATGTTTTCTACAAGATGCTCCTGCTGCTCCTTCTTCTGGAGGTTTGGAAGCTCCAGCTGTTTAAATAATGCCTCTTCAATTTCCATCATAGAAACTTCTGCTTCATAATAATCCTCTCCGGCCTGGTCTCCTGCACCCTGCCCCTTTCCTGGGCCCTGCTGCTGTCCGGAGCCATCTCTCGCAACGACATCCCCTATCTTGGAATCGCCGTTCCCCTGGCCGACATGCTTGTTTTTATCATAGTTATAACGGATTTTGTACTCATCCAGTGACCTTATCGGAATCTTTACGACATCCCTGCCGTTGGACATGATAATGTTTTCCTCTGTGATCAGGTCGGGCAGATTGTTACGGATTGCTTCCTGCACCTTTTCCTGATGTCGCTGCTGGTCATCATGTCCTTTGCGGTGGAGGGACCAATCTTCCTGTGAGATCACAAACTGGTGACTACTTTCATCGGTCATTTTCAACCCCTCCTTTTTTAATTCAATTGGCTGTAACAAAACGGACTTAATAGTCATACAATATCCCGACGGTCTTTACCGTAAAGGGAACTGTAATTACTCTATCTTATGCAGAATGCCGAAATAATTTACAAATAATTTTGACAATTATACTTTTCTCTTAGTGCTGGACAAGCCCATTTTATCGTAAGCGCTTTTATAGCCTGGTGTCCTTCCAAAAATTAATCGTAACGTGTTGTTCCGGATTATAGGCTTCACAGCTGTATCCCTGCTTCTGAAGGAAATCAATGATTTTTGGCAATACGGATGCTGTACCTTTATTTACGTGCATCAGGATCACAAGCGGTTCTTCCTTGCCCTTAAGCCCCTTTACACCTGCAACAACCTCATTATAGATCTGCTGCGGATTTTTTTGCTGATACTTCCAATCCTGAGTATCAACATTCCAATCCCACATCTTAAAATTCCCCTTAACAAGTGCGTTCCTGAATTCATCTTTCATATAAGGCTTGCTGCCATATGGAACTCGGGTCAGTCTTGAATCCACACCTGATATATTTAAAAGTGTCTTGCGCGTTTTCTCCATTTCTGCTGCCACATTCCCCGGGCTTCCGCCGTACAGCTTATTTTTATCATGGCTCACACTGTGAAGGGCGGGATAGTGGCCGTCTTCCACTAATCTCTTTACCTGGTCCTGATATTTCCGCATTTGCGGTTCAAGCATGAAAAATGTTGCCTTTGCCTGCTTCTGTTTGAGGATATCAAGGATTTTTGGAGTATCCCCTGTAGGACCATCATCAAAGGTTAAATAGGCGATCTTCTTTGTCTTATCAGTCTTTTTTTCAGTGGCACTTTCAACTTTCGAATTAGCCATTTTCAAGCTGCCTGTTATCCTTTTCATTGGCGGCTCCTCTCCATATGTCAATTTTTCTATGAATTTGATCCTGAGCCCAAAATAATTTTCTACAAGAGTAACTGGTATGTAAATATTATGGTTTTGGATCAGCAGCCTTCCTTGTATGCTTGTCCCCTCCGCCGTGGCCACTTCCATGTTTTCGCGGTGAAATACAAGCCAGCTGTCCCCTTTCTTCAGCTTAACTTCAGCACCCCCTGGTTCCATCTCTAATCCTAACCCAGCTGCATCCGCCAGCATCCATACAGGAAGAAATGGATTGCCATCGTGAAAAAGCCTGGAATCAGCTCCCAGCGAAATCTCCTCTGAGTCCATGCTGGTAAAAGCAATCGCCAAAGCCTGTCCTTCTTTAAACATATAAATAAATGCAAAAATAATCGCTAGAATAATAGTCAATTTGGATTTCATCGGGGTTCCCCTCTCGGCATAATGATTTGTACTATTATGCTATTTTGCGAGTTGACCCAATATGTAATTAGATTGCTAGTTTTAACTATTATTTTTTTGCGTGGTTTTTATTTAACTCTGTGGGCAATTTTCATGAAAGCGGATTTCAGTAATTCCCGAAAAAAAATAACCTCCGCATTCCGCAAAGGCTACTTTTTATTTTGTTCCTTATCAAATTGGACTGGGTCGGGAGCTTTGTCATACTCTTCTTTTAAGACCTGTCCGGTACGGCGATGCTCCATCTGCTTCCCAAGGTTTTCGATTTCTTCCTCATTACGTGCCATGGAACTATTTTTCGGGGTATAGTTTTTTGGCAATTCATGTTTGTTCATTCTTATCACCTCTTGCCTGTACTATTCCCTGATTGCCAGCCTGTTAAACAAAGAAGGGCCTGCGGGTGCTCGCAGGCCCTTCTGAGCTTATCGGTTCAGCAGGCTTCCGACATAACGAAGCAATTCATTCGCAGAGGTGGAGTTATATCCATGCTCGTCAATCAATCTTGCGACTACATTATTGATCTTCTTCAGCTGCAATTCATCCGGCGTCTTCGTTGAAGTGGTAATTTTGACAACATCCTTAAGGTCGGCAAACAGCTTCTTCTGGATGGCTTCACGGAGGCGGTCATGGGAATTGTAATCGAACCTCTTCCCTTTCCGTGCATATGCCGAAATCCGGATGAGAATTTCTTCACGGAATGCCTTCTTAGCATTCTCGGAAATCCCGATCTGCTCCTCAATTGAACGCATCAGTTTTTCATCTGGATTGATTTCCTCACCTGTGAGCGGGTCTCTGAGTTTTGACTTATTGCAATAAGCTTCTACATTATCAAGATAATTATCCATCAATGTCTTGGCTGACTCTTCGTAAGAATAAACGAACGCCTTCTGTACTTCTTTCTTCGCAATATCGTCATACTCTTTGCGTGCAAGTGAAATATAGTTCAAGTAACGCTCCCTTGTTTCAGGTGTAATCGAAGGATGCTGGTCAAGCCCTTCCTTAAGCGATCTCAGGACATCCAGTGCATTTATGGTCTTAACCTCTTTCCTGATAATCGTGGAAGAAATCCGATTGATGACATAACGAGGATCAATGCCGCTCATCCCTTCATCCTGGTGTTCCTTCTTCAGCTCCTCGACATCAGCACTATTATAGCCTTCTACATTTTCACCATCATACAGACGCATTTTCTTAATCAGGTCAATATCGCCCTTCTTTGGATCCTTCAGGCGGGTCAGGATGGTGAACATCGCCGCTACCCTGAGGGTATGAGGAGCAATATGGACATCGTTCACATCGCTTTCCCGAATCATTTTGTCATAGATTTTCTCTTCTTCCGTCACCTTAAGGTTATATGGAATCGGCATGACGATAATCCGTGAGTGCAAGGCTTCATTCTTTTTATTGGAGATAAATGAACGGTATTCCGTTTCATTCGTGTGGGCGACGATAAGCTCATCGGCACTGATCAAAGCAAATCTTCCCGCTTTAAAATTGCCTTCCTGCGTCAGGCTCAGCAAATGCCAGAGGAATTTCTCATCACACTTGAGCATTTCCTGGAACTCCATCATCCCGCGGTTCGCTTTATTTAATTCGCCATCAAAGCGATATGCCCTCGGATCTGATTCAGAGCCATACTCAGCAATTGTTGAAAAGTCGATGCTTCCCGTTAAATCTGCAATATCCTGCGATTTTGGATCGGATGGACTGAATGTGCCAATACCCGTCCGCTTATCTTCTGAGAAGAATATCCTTTCGACGATTACATCTTCTATCCTGCCGCCATATTCCTGTTCAAGCCTCATCATATTCAGCGGCGACAGATTGCCCTCAATCCGAATGCCATATTCATCATAAAAATCCTTGCGCAAATGATGCGGAATCATATGCAGCGGGTCTTCATGCATCGGGCAGCCTTTGATGGCGTAAATAGCGCCTCGATCTGTATGGGAGTATGCCTCCAGCCCTCGCTTCAGCATCGTCACCAATGTTGATTTACCGCCGCTGACCGGACCCATCAGCAACAGGATCCTTTTTCTTACATCAAGCCGTTTCGCAGCAGGATGGAAATACTCCTCCACCAGACGCTCCAAGGCCTCTTCAAGTCCAAAAAGCTGTGAATTAAAGAAAGAATAGCGCTTCTTGCCCTTTTCGCTTTCAATGCCAGCATCTTTGATCATATTAAACACACGCGAATGTGCCGATTGAGCAACCCATGGCTGTTCCTTCACAATATCAAGGTACTCCCTGAACGTCCCTTCCCACTTCAGCTTCTCTTCATCCTGGCGGTACAACTCAATCTTTTTTAAAATATCCATATGGACCTCCCCATGTAGCGTTATCAAGAGACGATTAATAAATTCTATGCAGCAAACAATTTGAACATGCGTAACGTTCTCTCCGCAAGATTGTCCTTTTTCTATTCCGTTGCAAAAAATGAAGCCATTTCTTCACAGCCGCAAAATAATAGGATATAATAAAAGCTATATGGACAAATCCAACAAAAGGGAGGCTTACATACATGAAATTAATCTTAATTTTAGGCGTGACAGTCGCATTCCTATCCGCAATTTTCACTGCAGGATACGATGATAAGCCGGGGATCAACAAAAAATAAAAAGCTGCCATTTGGCAGCTTTTTTATTTTTTCAGGCTCTTTTCTAAATTCTTTGTTGCTATTCTATATGCTTTTCAAATCTCCTTCTAAATGGATTTTTAAAGAAGGCTTGCAATAAAAGGCTGTTGATTTCCGTTCCAGGCGCTTCGCTTTCCTCTGAAAAATTTTGAAAAAGCCCAATTGCCGGCTTTTTCAAGAGCGAATTTTTCTTGGGGCGTGCGGTGAGCCTCCTCGTCGCTTTGCTCCTGCG